>JBDUCW010000257.1:0-3210 GCA_040003235.1 Ferruginibacter sp.
ATGAAGGCAATGAAGTGATCATTATGACGAATGCCATTGAAGCACAGATCGCTGAATTTGAAAATGGGGACGACAAACAGATGTTCATGGAAGAATATAAAATGACTGAACCTGCATTGGACCGTCTCATTCATTCAACTTATAAATTACTGAATCTCTCTACTTATTTTACGGCTGGTGTTCAGGAAGTGCGTGCATGGACTATTCACCAGGGCTGGAAAGCGCCACAGGCTGCAAGTGTGATCCATACTGATTTTGAGAAAGGATTTATTAAAGCCGAAGTAATTGCGTACAAAGATTTTCTGCAATATAAATCAGAAGCTGCCTGCCGCGAAAATGGCCGGCTACGCATTGAAGGAAAGGAATACCTGGTGCAGGATGGTGATGTGATGCATTTCAGGTTTAACGTTTAACGTATTACGTAGTACGTATTACGTAATACCATTCTACGAAACTCATTTCTTCAACACAATTCTAAAAGTAGTTCCCTTACCCGGCTCTGATTGTTTTACATACAATTCACCTTTGTGATATTGTTCGATGATGCGTTTGGACAATGATAGTCCGAGTCCCCAACCACGTTTTTTTGTTGTGAAGCCAGGTTTAAAAACTTTACTGATATTCTGTTTGCTGATTCCTTTTCCGGTATCGGCAATGTCGATGATGACAGAAGCTTTTTCTGTACTGATACTGATGCTGATGCTGCCTTTCCCTTCCATGGCATCAAGTGCATTCTTTAAAAGATTTTCAATTACCCAATCGAAAAGCGGGCCGTTGATAAGAGCGGGGATTTCTGTTTCATTAAAGCTCTGAATGGAAAAACTAACACGGTCGGTTGCCCTGCGTTTGATATAAGCAACCATCTGTTCCACTTTTGTAAGCACATTTATTTCTTCGAGCTGCGGCGTGCTGCCGATCTTTCCGAAACGGTCGCTTACCAGTTTAAGACGGTCTACATCTTTTTCCATTTCGCCTGCAATATTTTCGCTGCCCTTTGTTTCTTTCAATAGTTCCACCCAGCCCTGTAAAGAAGAAAGTGGTGTTCCCAATTGATGAGCAGTTTCTTTGGCCATGCCCGCCCACACTTTATTCTGATTTGATTTATTGCGGATGCCGACAGTGATCAATGTGATGATGATGAAGAGCGCGACGATGAGCAATTGTATCAAAGGATAATAACGGACTTCCTGCAACAATTTGGAATCGCCGTAAAAATATTTATTGACGATGCGTGGTTCATGACTTACTTCAACAATAACAGGATCGTGTGCATTTTCAAATGACCTGATCTTTTCTTTCAGGTAATTGCTGTCTTTGGCTACGGCAACAGAATCAAGATTTAAAAATACACCACTCGGATTTTCTTTTTCATCTGTTTCTATAATTGGAATTTCTTTATTTTCTGAAGTGATGATATTGGTAAGATTGATGGCAGCCTGCTCAGTAACTACAGCTCTTGTTTTTAAAGATTCCACCCATACATTTACCTTCCTGCTTTCATCATCAGCTATTTTTTTTGCAAGATAATCCGAATAAAAAACGGTGCCCGTTACGATGGCAATGGCAACCAGGGCCAGTACGGTACGCCAGTTGAGTAGTTGCGTAAACATGCTTAAAGTTAAGGAAGAGTTTTAAGTTTAAAACCTGTAACTTAAAACTTATAACTTCAAAAAGAAGTAAGTTTGTGCAAAACATAATTAAAGCCAAACAGCAGCACTGCAGATGAACGAAATGCGACGCAACGATGATGAAGCGCTTGATACTGCCGGGTTAAAAAAAAATCCGTTGGTATCAGTCGTAATACTGAACTGGAATGGAAAAGATTTTCTGCAGAAATTTCTTCCTGCTGTGATGGCGTCTTCTTATTCCAATAAAAAAATTATTGTGGCCGACAATGCCAGCACGGATGATTCCGTTGCATTCGTTCAGCAATTTTATCCGGAGATAACGGTCATTAATAATCCGGCCAATGAAGGTTTTGCAAAAGGGTATAATTCTGCATTAAAACAGGTGACTGCTGATTATTATATTTTACTAAATAGTGATGTAGAAGTTACGCCCGGTTGGATAGAACCTGTGATTGAACTGATGGAGCATGATAAAATGATTGCAGCCTGCCAGCCTAAAATACTTTCTTACCAGGAAAAAAATAAATTTGAATATGCCGGCGCTTCAGGTGGCTGGCTGGATAAATTCGGGTATCCTTTTATGCGGGGACGAATTTTTGATATCTGTGAATTTGATGAAGGTCAGTATGATGATGTGCAGTCCTGTTTCTGGGCCAGTGGCGCTGCCATGTTTGTTAGAGCAGAATTATATCATGAAATCGGGGGACTGGATGAATATTTTTTTGCGCACCAGGAAGAGATCGATCTCTGCTGGCGTTTACAGCTTGCAGGATATAAAGTATATATACATCCATCATCGGTTGTGTATCATGTGGGTGGCGGTACATTACCGCGGGGAAATGACCGGAAAGTATTTTTAAATTTCCGCAATAACCTGATCATGCTGGCAAAAAATCTTTCTTTACCGGTTGCATTGTGGAAGATACCATTCCGGATCGGGCTTGATAATATTGCAGCATGGAAAGCATTGTTTGGAGGAGATGCAGGATATTTTGCAGCAATCTTTAAAGCGCATCTTCATTTTATTAAATGGATATTGGCAGACAGGAAACAATCTGTTTTTCCAAAAAAGAGAAAGGGCGTAGTAACAGGTTGGTACAATGGGTCGGTTATCTGGGCGTATTTTGTAAAAAAGAAGAACAGGTTTTCAGAAATTGTGGGGAATAAATAGTTATTTATGAACGGGCTTCATTATTTTTGCACAGCAAATAAATACAAATGGAACATCCTGAATTTATTGACGAAAGCCACAAAGATATTGGCAGTAACTGGGTAACTACTTCACGTTTTATATGGCTTTGCCAGATATTTCTTTTTTTAGCGTTGGTAGCAGGTTGCAGTTATGGCCTGTATACACATCGCTGGCAGGGCAAACCTGAAGTGAATGTACCATCGAATACCTTGTACAATCCGTCATATAAATAAATACAAATAAATTTTTGCTGGTGTAGCTGCAAACCTTATTTTTGCAGTCCCTTAAAACGCAGGTGGTTTAAAGGAAATAGTTCTTGTATAATATATGGAAGTAGCTTCCCGATGAATATCGGGAGTAAGCGCGACCGAAATAGTTCTTACATAAAAT
>JBDUCW010000044.1:0-33476 GCA_040003235.1 Ferruginibacter sp.
CATTATTAGTCACAGATTGACCCGTTCCTGATATAAAATTAGGAACCTGTGTATTAATTTTTTTTTGAGGCGAAAGAATCACCAGCTTGCCGTTTTTTATATAACCCATATCCTGATAAGTACTGATAAAAGCTCTTTCATTAGCTGCAGGCACCTGATTAATATCATATCCCATAAAACGGCTTGTATATTTTAAATTCATCATACCGAGTAAGGTGGGAACAAGATCTATCTGGCTGGTGAGTTTTTGTTCAATCTTTGCTGTTATCAATTGAGGCGCATAAATAAAACAGGGAATATGGTACCTGTTTACCGGAAGGTCCGTTTTACCTGCACTTTTGCTGCAATGATCTGCAACAATTACAAATACTGTATTTGCAAACCAAGGTTTTTGCGCGGCTTCCTTTAAAAATTTATTGATAGAATAGTCTGTATATTTTACGCCGCCTTCAATTGCATTGGAAGATGAAGGAATATCGATTCTGCCATCAGGATAAGTATAAGGACGATGATTGCTCACCGTCATGATGTGGTTGAAGAATTTTTTCCCGGCGGCAAAACTTTTATCACATTCATTGATCGTTTGCGTGAACATATCTTCATCGCATATTCCCCACGCTGTTGTATGATGGATGATTTCTTTGGGCACATCTCTGTTATCAATTACCTGGTAACCACTATGGCTAAAAAAATAGCCCATGTTATCAAAAAAACTATTTCCGCCATAAATAAACTTTACATCATAATCCTTCGCTTTTAAAACGCTGCCGATGGTAAACATATTTTCATTATCAGGCCTGCGCACAATTGATTGCCCGGGTGTAGGCGGAATTGCAAGTGAAAGTGCTTCCAGTCCACGTACAGTTCTTGTTCCTGTAGCATAAAAATTTTCAAAGAATAAACTATGAGGTATCAATGAATCGAGATAAGGGGTGATGTTCTGTGTATTGCCAAAGTGTTTTAAGTAATCGCCGCTCAGACTTTCTACACTGATCAGTACAATGTTCCATTTATATTCCGGACTGTCATTGCTTATTTTTCTTTCAATACTTAATGGATCGTTTGTAAATACAGCATCCGGTTGCGCCAGTAACCCTTTAAGAATTTTAAAATTTGCAGTATCATCTGCCGTTGCATAAAAACGGTTATAATCCAGTTCATTTGCCCAGAAGGCAGTTCCAAATTCATAAATACCATTTCCTGCGAGTTCATTTACATATTTGTTTTTGCTGATGTTCTTAAAACTGTTGTTGACCAGAAAATAACCCGCCAGCGGCAAACATAAAAAGCAGATAAAAAAAAGGCTGCGTTTTTTAAAACGCATACTAACCGCTTGTGATGCAGCAAGTTTTTTTGTTGACAACCACAGAATAAGCAAACTCGCAATCAGTACAGCAGACAAGATCAGTGGCATATTGTACGATTGCCAGATATTTTCCAGCACTTCAGTAGTATATACCAGGTAATTAACAGCAATAAAATTATATCTCACTTCATATTCATTCCAGAAAACGATCTCAGATGCAGCATTAAGAATCAATATAAATATCAGCAACAGAAATAAAGTTTTCAGCAATACTCCTGTAACCTTTGATGAATACCAACTGTCTTTCATCAACCAGCAGAATAGCGCCACGGGTATTGCAAAAAAACTCCACACTACAATATCATAGAACAATCCGATTACAAAAATGCCAATAAGGTTAAGTGGATTAAAATCAAGATTGGGCCACGCCTTTATCATTAATACAATCCGGGTAATAAGACTGATACCGCAAACCAGCACAAATAAAACTGCCAGCGGGCCAAAACGGTGGCGAAATATTTTCTTCAGCATAGCACAAAAGTAATGAAGCCCTGACTTGTATTTGCCAACACACTGATAAATTTGCCTTCCTGTTATTTTACAATCTGAAATATATTTTTAATAGAGCTGATACGGGCGACTTCAACCATAAAAAATGGTATCTGTAATATTGCAGATACCATTCTATTCATTCACCTGCCTTCTTTAGTTCAGGCAAGAAAAATCGTTTATGATTTATTGATCAAAACCAGCTGCTTTTTTTGCTGGAAGATTTTCCACCCAGGCCAATTACACCCAACAGACTTCTTACCAATCCATTTCCTGCAGTACGCAACATGCTTTTTACAACGCTGTTGTTCCCGATCTTTTCTAAAGTGGAAGGCTCTTCTTTTTCTCCTTTCTTAGTTGTTTTATCCGCATCGTCCTGTTGCGTTTTTTCTTCTGCTTCTTTTAATTTGGCAGTAAGAATTTCATAAGCGCTTTCACTGTCAATCGGCTGGTTATATTTGGTAACCAGTTTACTCTTACCAATAATGCCATCAATTTCTGAGTCTGTTAAAATATCCATCCTGCTTCGGGGAGCACACAGCATAGTATGTACCAATGGTGTAGGAATTCCTTTTTCATTCAGCATTGTTATCAATGCTTCGCCGATGCCAAGTTCTGTTATGAGATCTTCCGTTTTATAAAATGTTGTTTCAGGATAATTTTCTGCAGTCTGTTTAATCACTTTCCGGTCTACGGCAGTAAAGGCCCGCAACGCATGCTGAACTTTTAAACCGAGTTGCGCTAAAACACCTGCGGGTATGTCCATTGGATTTTGTGTACAGAAAAATATTCCAATCCCTTTTGACCGGATCAGTTTCACAATCGTTTCTATCTGTTCGAGTAAAGCACTGCTTGCTTCCTGGAAAACAAGATGCGCTTCATCGATAAACATTACCAGCTTTGGTTTATCAAGATCGCCTTCTTCAGGACAACTGGCATATAATTCAGCCAGCATCTGCAGCATAAAAGTGCTGAAGAGTTTAGGTTTATCCTGCAGGTCTGTTACTCTTAATATACTGATCATACCACGGCCATCATCACTGATCCGCATCAGGTCATCTACTTCAAAACTTTTTTCGCCAAAGAATATATCCGCGCCTTGCTGCTGCAATTCTATTACCTTCCGAAGAATAGTTCCCGTACTACTGGTACTGATCTTCCCATAGCTTTTCTCCATTTCATCTTTTCCTTCGTCACTAACGTATTGCAGTACCTTAATAAAATCTTTCAGATCAAGCAGGGGTAATTTGCTGTCATCACAATATTTAAAAATCATTGCTACAAAGCCACCCTGCGTATCATTCAGTTCTAATATCTTACTCAACAGCACTGGACCAAACTCACTCACGGTTGCCCGCAGCCGTACACCTTTCTGATTGCTTAATGTAAGCAGGTCAGCCGGAAATTGTGCCGGCTTATATTCCATTTTTAATTTCTGATACCGGTCATTCACTTTATCATTCGCAGTTCCCATTGCGGCAATGCCGCTCAGATCTCCTTTAATATCCATCAGTAAAACGGGAACGCTGGCATCACTCAACAGTTCGCTGATCACCTGCAGTGTTTTAGTTTTACCGGTACCGGTAGCGCCTGCAATCAGTCCATGCCTGTTCATTGTTTTCAATGGAAGATTGATCACCGCTTCGGAAATTACTTCGCCATCGAGTACAGCACATCCAATGGCAACACTTTCCCCTTTAAATGTGTAACCTGCCTTCACGGCCTCTATAAACGCATCTTTATTATTCGCCATAAAAAGTTTTTTGTCTGGGAAAGTTAATAAATGTCATTGGAATGATCGCGTATAAAAAGTCGATAGCCTATAGTCGATTAGTCAATGGGAGAAATTCCTAAGAAGATCTCTGTAAGAAAATGTTTGTGGATTTTTCGCATATGGCTATTGACCAGATTTGCGTCTTCAAATTAAAAGTCTCTGCCATAAACCATTAACTATGATCTATGAACTATGAATTACTACGCTGCATTCAGCTGCTGCATTGCCAAAGGCTTTTGACCCAGGAATTTCATTACCCTGAAATGTGATGCGAGTGCCTGAGACATGGTTTTATATTGATTGTAAGGAAGACTGAACTGTTCGCATTTTTCCTGCACGATCTTACTGAGTGCCGGATAATGAACATGACTCACTTTCGGGAAAAGATGATGTTCTATCTGGTAATTCAATCCGCCCACAAACCAGGAAATTACTTTATTGCCCATGGCAAAATTAGCGGTGGTCTTTATCTGATGTTCAGCCCATGCGGTTTCAATATGTTTGCTTTCATCCAGTGGCACGTGTTCAAATTCAGTATTCTCTACCACATGCGCCAATTGAAAAACCAGTGAAAGCGTTAATCCCATCGTGGCATGTAAGATCAGAAATCCTGCAAGCCATGGAAGAAAGCCCCATACCATGATCGGGAGAATGATATAGAAAGTAAGATACCCGGCTTTTGTAAGCCAGAAAATGACATGATTTTTTGCAGACATTTTCCAGGCTTCGGTAGTATATATCTTATGGGTAAAATATTTTGCAAAATCCATGAAAAATAACCAGAAGATAGAAGAGAGGCAATAGATCGGCACGAGATATAAATGTTGAACCTTGTGTGCGGGCACCCATTTCTGTGACTCACACTGACGGATGATCGGGCTTTTGGCAATATCATCATCAATGCCATCTACATTGGTATAGGTATGATGGATAATGTTATGTTTCTGTTTCCAGAAGAAAGAGCTGGCACCCAACGCATTTGCACTCAGACCCAGCATATCATTCAGCCAGGGTTTGGTAGAATAGCTGCCGTGATTGGCATCATGCATTACAGCGAAACCAATACTGGCAAATACAAATCCAAGTCCCATACAAATGGCCAGCGCAGGCAACGCACTCATCTTAATAAACATCAGCGAAACATATCCCGCGATGGCACAACTGATTAAAATAATTGTTTTGCTATATAACCTCCAGTCACCGGTTTTTTTAACTTTGTTTTTTTCAAAATATTCTTCTACAGAAGCCTTCAGACTTTGATAGAATTCATTGTTACGGTTAGAGAATGTTATTTTAGCCATAAGGGAAGATTTAATAGAATGCCGGCAATGCGATCAAAAGGTTTTAGAATAAAGAATAAAGGGATCAGTTTTTCCCGCTTGTGGGGTAAAAGTACAACCTTATAAGGACATAAGCAACCCTTTTGGCTTAGTTTAACTTAAAGGGAGAGCACATTTCAAAGGACGGAACGATGACTGTAAATGTTTTTTTATTGCTGATATTTTCCATCAGGTAAGTCCCGTACATTTTGCCGATTTCTGTACGGAGATTGCATCCACTTACATATTGATATTGCGCACCGGGATTTATTTGCGGCTGCACCCCTACAACACCCTCGCCTTCTACTTCGCGCAGGCTTGCATTGCTATCGTAGATATGCCAGTGTCTGCGCAGCAATCTAACAGGATAGGTATTATTATTTTCGATGGTAATGCGGTAAGCAAACATAAATTCACTGTTCACCGGGTTGCTGTAATCCGGCTGATAATAAGTTTCCACACTGACTGTAATCCCTTCGGAGATTTGTGAGATCATTTTGCTCTTTTTAATACAGCTTTTTTGTAAAAGCCATAGCCGGTATCTCGTTATCTGTCGGAGCTCCGGGCTTTAATGATTTCATTCAACTTAAAGATACTATTAAAAAATCACTCAGGTTTTTTATACCCTGTATTTTTACAAACTATAGATGCCGTTTAATTATTGTTGAGCAGGTATTATATTTTTTTTGCAGTTGTATATCCGTTCTTCAACAACCATTGCAATACTTTATCTCTGTTATCTCCCTGGATGATTATTTCACCATCTTTTACGGAGCCGCCCGTACCGCAGAATGTTTTCAGTTTTTTACCCAGTTCTTCCCGGTCTGAAGTTTTGCCTGCAAAATTAAGTACCAGTGTAACTGATTTACCTGCACGCTGTTTGGAATCCAGTTTGATCTTTAATTTCTGCAGAGCGGGGGCAATTGTTTCCAGTGTATCATTGTCCGGTTCTTCTATTTTAAAACCCGGATCAGTGCTGTATACCAACCCTCCGGTAGAACCTTGCTTTTTTCTGTTCATATAATTAAATTTAATTTACAGCAATGCTGCTTTAAGGCTCAGGTCAAGACTTCTGGCCTGGTGAATGATGGCGCCGCTTGATATGTAGTCTACACCGGTAGCAGCAAAGATTTCCAGATTCTCATAATTAATTCCTCCGCTTGCTTCGGTTTCATATTTCCCATTGATGATCTTCAACGCTTCAACAATCTGTTCAGGCAAAAAATTATCCAGCATGATTCTGTTGACCTTTCCGACGGTCATTACTTTTTTTACATCTTCGATATTTCTTGTTTCTACCTCTATTTTCAATCCCGGTTTTTTTTCCTGCACATATTGCCAGGCTTTATTGATTGCTTTTTCAATTCCACCGCAATAATCGATATGATTATCTTTCAGCATGATCATATCATACAACCCAAACCTGTGATTGGTGCCGCCACCGATTGCTACCGCTTCTTTTTCAAGCAGGCGAAAACCAGGAGTTGTTTTCCTGGTATCCAGCAATCTGGTTTTATATCTTTTTAGTTTATCTACGTACTGATGGGTGAGTGTAGCGATGCCGCTCATACGCTGCATACAATTCAGCACAAGTCTTTCGCTTTGCAATATTGTATGCACTTTTGCGTAAACGTCAAATGCAATTTCACCTGCTTTCATTGCATCGCCATCTTTTTTATAAGGCACAAATTTTATATCATTCTGCATGAATTGAAAAATAGTTTTTGCAATTTCCATTCCTGCCAGGATACCATCTTCTTTGATCTTTAAAATTGCTTTGCCTTCTGCAGTTGCAGGAATAGAAGAAAGTGTTGAATGATCGCCATCGCCGATGTCTTCGGCCAATGCAATTTTAATTAAGTCTGCTAATTTATTTTCATCATGCATTCAACAAAAATAAAACAAAAAACCCCGGAATAATATCCGGGGCATTGTATGTTTTAATAAGCCTTCTTAAAATAATGAAGCTTACTTATTTTCAAATCTCAGTTCCTGCAGTACCTGGCCATCGCCTTTTTGCTTCATGAAAATAGTAGTGCGGAATGATCCGTTTTTTGTGGAGAGTGTTCCGATGCAATATTGGGATCCTGCATTTTCACCTTTATGAATTACGTCAAAACCTTTTACGGGATTATTACTAAAGAAATCGCGCAACACCATTTCTGCCTGGCTTTTGCTGTAACTGTTGCTTTTATCAGGAAGGTTTATTTCAACCGTGTTGTCAAAATATTTAGCTACCTGGGAAGCGTTGCCACTTTTGATAGCGGTTACAACTTCATCAATACCAACCGTGTAAGTAAATGAGCCCAAAATGACAGGGAGTATAAGCAGGGTCAAAATCCGTTTCATAGTTTTAAATTTTTACCGCCATCAATTTACTAAAAACGTGCCAAGGTACCTAAATAATCTGGTCATTTGGTTGCTGACATGTCGATTTTTAATCCGGCAGATACATTATCCGCAAGTGTTTCTTTAAATTAAAGAAATTACCAAATCGGCACATCACCAAATCAATAAAATTGTATTTATTTTTACCGGATGAATAATAAAAAAGTAATCCTGTTGATAATGGATGGTTGGGGACTTGGGAAAGTAAAAAGCAGTGACGCGATACAAAATGCCAATGTTCCTTTCGTGAGTTCTTTATATGCTAAATTTCCGAACACTACACTTGTTACCTGCGGTGAAGACGTTGGCTTGCCCGATGGCCAGATGGGAAACAGCGAAGTAGGTCATCTCAATTTAGGTGCCGGCAGAATCGTATACCAGGAACTTCAAAGAATAAATGTTGCTGTACGCGATGGTGAATTTGCAAAAAATGCAGCACTGCTGAGAGCAATACAATATGCAAAAGAAAATAGCAAGCCCCTTCACCTGCTCGGCCTGGTAAGCAATGGTGGAGTTCATTCTCATACGAATCATATAAAAGCAATCACTACGGTTTGTAAAGAAGCAGGTTTGACTGATGTATACATTCATGCATTTACCGACGGACGGGATACGGATCCCAAAAGCGGTCTTGGTTTTTTAACCGATCTGCAGGATCATCTGAACAGGACAACAGGAAGCATTGCCACGGTGACCGGTCGTTATTATGCAATGGATCGGGATAAAAGATGGGAAAGAATAAAACTGGCCTATGATGCGATGGTAAATGGTATCGGGATACAGGCAGCGGACATTCCTGAAGCAATAAAAAACTCTTATGCAGCGGGCATTACTGATGAATTCATCAAGCCGGTTATCAGCAGTACACATCCTGCGAGGATACAGGATGGAGATGCCGTATTGTGTTTTAATTTTCGCACAGATAGATGCAGAGAAATATCACAGGTGCTGACGCAGATCGATCTGCCGGAATACGAAATGCATAAACTGAATCTTGATTTCACAACCATGACGGAATATGATAAAACCTACCAAAACGTACATGTAATTTTTACCAACGATGATCTGGTGAATACACTTGGCGAAGTAATGGAGCAGCAACATAAAAAACAGATCCGAATTGCAGAAACAGAAAAATATCCGCACGTTTCTTTTTTCTTCAGCGGCGGAAGGGAAAAAGCTTTTGAAGGAGAAAAACGGATCATGATCTCTTCTCCAAAAGTAGCCACATACGACCTTCAACCCGAAATGAGTGCTTATGAAGTAACCGATGCTATTCTGCCCGAGATTGAAAATAAGACGGCTGATTTTATTTGTCTCAATTTCGCAAATGCCGACATGGTTGGTCATACAGGTGTGTGGAATGCTGTAATAAAAGCGGTGGAAACTGTAGGTGCCTGCGTGGAAAAGATTGTTACTGCCGCCCTGAAAAATGATTACACTGTTTTTCTAACGGCTGATCATGGCAATGCCGATTATGAAATCAATGAAAACGGAACTCCTAATACCGCACATACTTTGAACCTTGTTCCTTTGTTTATAATTGATAATGATTGGAAAGGCAGCATCAAACCAGGCAAACTGGGAGATATTGCCCCTACTATTTTAACGATGATGGGCATTCCGCTTCCCAAAGAAATGACCGGAAACATTCTTATTAAATCTTAAATATTTTTATGAAGATCTTTTTCAAACGTTTATTCCAATTATTGTTAGTCGTTTTTATTATCATCCAGTTTTTCAGGCCCGAAAAGAATATTGCAAAAGGTCCTGAAGCTTTTGCAAAGGACATTACCACAATCCATAATGTACCTGCCGGAGTAGAGGAGATTTTAAAAAAGGCATGTAATGATTGCCATAGCAACAACACGCTCTACCCTTGGTACAATAATATACAACCCGTGGCCTGGTGGCTGGCCAATCATATCAAAGACGGAAAAAAGGACCTTAATTTCTCGGAATTTGCTTCATATTCTCTCAGAAAACAATATGCGAGACTGGATCAGATCAACGGCCTGGTCAAAAATGGGGGAATGCCTTTATCTTCCTATACTATCATTCATCGTTCTGCAAAGTTGAACGACGGCGAAAAGCTTGCAATTGCAGACTGGACAAAGATTTTAAGAGATAGCATGGCTTCGGTTTATCCAGCCGACAGCTTAAACAAAAAGCCCCGGTAACGGCAGCCCTTCAAAATAAAAATATGGGAAAATCACGCAAATGTTAAATTTTCAAACTTTTCTGGGTTTGCGCAGCGTCGCATTACGGCAAATTGTCTATATTTAAGGGCACAAACAATCCAAAAAACAAAACCGAATGACTGAAGAGCTAATGCTAGCCGGATGTCTTAGAAATAATGCAGCTTCGCAGGAGGCATTATATAACCGTTTCAGCCCCAGAATGCTTGGCGTATGTTACCGCTTTGCAAAAAACAGGGAGGATGCCGAAGATATGCTGCAGGAGGGCTTTATTAAAGTATTTACCCAGATTCACCAGTATCGCAATGAAGGCGCACTGGAAGGATGGATACGCAGGATCATTGTTCATACCTGCATCAATATTATAAAAAAGAACAAGAAGTTCTCTGATAGTGTAGATATTGCTTATGCAAATGGTATTCATGTAAAAGAGGAATTAATTCCTTCTATTTTACAGGCCAAGCAGGTGGTTGAATGTATACGCCTTCTGCCTGTTGGTTACCGTACAGTACTTAATCTGTATGCAATTGAAGGATTTTCTCATAAAGAAATTGCAGACTTGCTGGATATTGAAGAAAGCACCAGCCGGAGCCAGTATACCAGATCGAAAGCGATGTTGAAAGATATTTTGTTGAGAAAAAAAATACTTACGGAACCAAGGAATGCAGTGGGATATATCGCTGCTGTACCAAGATAAACGGATGACAGAAAGCATAGCCCAATGAAAAAGAAATATTACCAAAACCAAAAGAACAACTTATTGTGAAAGATGGAGCAGAAATTTTATACAGATGAATTTGAGAAGATGTTGAAGGATAAGTCGGACGATTTTAAAATGATCCCTTCCAGACGTGTTTGGCACAGCATCTATAACGACCTTCACCCAAGTCGCCGGTGGCCTTCAGTTGCCATGAGCCTTCTGCTGATCGGCATTTTATTATTTACAGGTTATCTCAATACAGGCAACAGCAGAAATTCAGGTGCGCTAAGTAACAGTCCTGAAAACAAAGTTCTTTCCGGATCTGACAAAAATGTCAATGAGCAGGAATCACAGGAAAAAATAGCTTCCGCAGATAACCCTGTAACTGATGTTAATCGCGAAGCCGATGCAATCCATTCTGCGAATACAGCACAAAATATTTTTTCACATCATACCAATACAGATCATCCGGCTTCCTCTGTCAACAGAAATAATTCATTCAATTCTTCCGCATATACCAATCCGGGAGTCCGCGGAAATCACAATATCCGGAGAGTGCTGAATAATGCTGCTCCTGGAAATAATGTGATTACAAATCCTGAAAATGGACAGCAGATTTCTTCAGGAATAGCTGATAACAACGAACGCAATTCAGAAAAACCTGTTACTGTTATAAACAATGAACAGTCCGATCGCAGTTTTGGAACAATAACTCCTGAAATATCTTCTGTAATAATTTTGGGGCAAATAAAAACAACTGATCCTTCAGTGGCCGGAAAAGAAAATAATGCAGAAGGACCTACAGATAAAAATTTATCAACTGCTGTTTTAAATAAGAAGAATTCGGCCAACACTGAACTGAAAGCATGGATGGAAGATTATGCATTGCATAATAAACCAGCCCGCAACAGATGGAAGGGTTTAACTTCCTGGGAATTGTATGCAACGCCTTCCCTTACCTACCGCAGACTTTCCAACAACAGCAAATATGATGTTGCTGTACCTGCACTAAACAATCAGGGCCCGCTGAATGCCAGTGCAGATAGTAAGCTGGCACATAAGATGTCATTAGGCCTGGAGTTAGGTGGTAATATTGTTTATTCTTTTGCGAAGAACTTCAGGTTTAAAACCGGCGTTCAGTTAAACTATACTGATTATAATATCGATGCATGGGAAACAAACCACCCTGTACTGACAACGATCACATTAAATGATGAGAATTCAGGTTATCCTTACCTGGTATCAAAATCAACTTCACTTTCAACCATTACCGGTTTATCAGAAGTTACATTGCACAGCAAAACCTACCAGGTTTCAGCTATTGCAGGGCTTGATGTAAAACTTTATGGAAGTGAAAAGATCAACTGGTATGCAGGTGCCACTGTTCAGCCATCTTATATAGCAGGCGGTAAAGTATATCTTTTGTCAAGTGATCACAGAAATTATGTTGCAGATAATTCAATGCTCCGCAAGTTTAATCTGGCTACGGCTTTTGAAACTTTTATCAGTTATAAATCCGGCAGTTATACCTGGCAGGTGGGCCCTCAGTTCCGCTATCAGTTAATGAGTACGTATGATAAAAAATACAATCAGCAGGAAAACCTTTTCAATACCGGTTTAAAATTCGGTATTGTCAAACTGTTCTGATAATCATTTAAAAATATTTAAAACTGCTGCTGTTAATGGCAGCAGTTTTTTTATACGGTATTATCCATTTAATTTTGAATGATGAGAGTTCCGGTCTTTTTTATTGTCGCATTGTATTTCATTTCTTCCTGTAATAATAAATCAGGAAAAGCACAAGAGACTGCCGTAACAGATACGGTAAATGTTCCGGTAGAGAAGCCTTCTTTTATACCGGTAACGGCTTATCTGAAAGGCCAGTTGCTGTCAATACGTGAAAAGGCAATCAATCCAATCAGAACAATAACAAGTGGGAATAAAACAGATTCATCCTGGCTAAAAATAGAAGATCTCAATGAGACAGTCGCAGAATTTTTAACCCCGGTTATTGATTCATCAAGCATGACTGCATTTTTCAAAGAAGAAAAATTCAATGACCAGACCCTGAATGCTTTTACATTTACTTATGCTCCAAAAATTGAATTACCTGACAGTATCACACTTCAGCACTGGGATGTTTATATAAATCCGGAAACAGGCAATATCTCAAAAATTTACATGGTCAAAAGTAAAATGGACACAACGCTCCAGCTCACCTGGGCAAGTGATCAATGGTTCAGTATCCGTACACTTATTAATAAAGCCGGTGGAAATACTGTATTGGAGAAAGAAGAAAAGATAACATGGAAGTTTTAAACAACAATGATACAGAAAGATTTTGCAGCCATCGCCCAAACCATTCCTGTTCAGCCGGGCATTTATAAATACTTTGATAATACTGACAATCTTTTATATGTTGGTAAGGCAAAGAATCTGCGGAAGAGAGTAAGTTCATATTTTACAAAAACGTTTACCAATTATAAAACGCACGAACTTGTCAATCGTATTCACCGCATTGAGTTTACCATCGTCAATAGCGAACAGGATGCATTCCTGCTGGAAAATTCGCTGATCAAACAATATCAGCCTAAATTCAACATCAATCTTAAGGACGATAAAAGTTATCCGTTCGTTATAATTAAAAACGAATCCTTTCCCCGTGTTTTTTTTACAAGAAAAAAAATCAATGATGGTTCACAGTATCTCGGGCCATACACTTCAGTTGCAAAAGCAAAAGAACTACTTGATTTTTTAAGACATACCATTCAGCTCCGGACCTGTAAATTAAATCTCTCGGAAGCGAATATTAAAAAAGGAAAATTCAAAGTTTGCCTGGAATATCATCTCGGCAACTGCAAAGGCCCCTGTGAAGGATTACAGACAGCCGAAGATTACAGCAATGGCCTCGAACAGGTGAAGGCGTTATTAAAAGGAAATCTTGGGCCTGTATTACAACATTTCAAAACAGAGATGCAGCAATATGCTCTTGCAATGCAGTTTGAAAAAGCAGAACTGTTACGCAGGAAAATTGAATACCTGCAGCAATATCAATCCAGGTCAACAGTCGTTAATTCAAAGACCGGCACACTGGATATATTTTCTATTCTTGAAGAAGGAGACATGGCTTATGTAAATTATCTTCAGGTAAACAATGGCGCGATCGTCCAGACAAAAACAATTACGCTTCAAAAGAAACTGGAAGAAACAGCAGAAGAGGTTTTAACTTTTGCAATAGCGCAGCTTCGCCAGACATTTGCGAGTGAAGCAGCTGAGATCATTGTTCCGTTTTCAATTGACTACGGAGCTGAACCGGTAACTGTTACTGTTCCTAAAAGCGGTGATAAAAAACAATTGCTTGATCTTTCCAAAAAAAACGTGGATTATTTTAAAGAAGAATTGCGCCAGCGCAAGATGCTGCACCTTGATGAGAAAACAGATGCGGAAAAAACAAAAGTACTTTATCAACTTCAGAAAGATCTTCAGTTACCGCAACTACCTTACCATATTGAGTGTTTCGATAACTCCAATTTCCAGGGCAGTTATCCTGTATCTGCAATGGTTTGTTTTAAAAATGGTCAGCCATCAAAAACTGATTACCGTAAATTTAATGTCAAGACGGTTCAGGGCATCAATGATTTTGCTACAATGAAGGAAGTGGTTTTCCGACGCTATAAACGGTTAACGGAAGAGAATCAATCATTGCCTCAGCTCATTATCATAGACGGCGGAAAAGGGCAGCTGAGTGCTGCCATGGAAAGCATTCATGAACTGAATCTTTCCGGAAAAACAACCTTGATTGGTTTGGCTAAAAACGAAGAAGAAATATTTTTTGCCGGAGATACGCAATCTTTAAAACTTCCGTGGGATAGTGAGAGCCTTAAACTCATCCGGCGTATCCGTGATGAAGTGCACCGGTTTGGAATAACTTTTCACAGGCAGCAAAGAAGCAGGGGAACTTTTAAAAATGAACTGGAGCAGGTAAAGGGCATTGGTAAAGCAACTGCCGATCTTTTGTTTAAGAAATTCAGATCTGTAAAAAATATTAAGGAAAAAACCGAAGCTGAACTTGCTGAAGTGGTAGGTGCATCAAAAGCAAAGATTGTGACTACTTACTTTAGCGTTTAACAGGTATGTTGATACAATTGACGGTATTGACATAGTTAATAGAAGTAGAGCACAGCTCATTATCTTAATCTTTATCCTTTTAGCGCTTTTTCAACTTTATCAACTTCTTTTCTGGCTCTTAAATAAAAAAAGGGCCAGGATAGAAATCCAGCCCCGTTTTAAAATCCAATATCCTATGAAAAACCGAGACAAAGATACCCAGTGAAAATTAATACGCAATACCCAATAAGTGGTATTTATTATAATTTAATAGGTGCAGTGGAAGGGAAATCCGGCAGTGCAGGTATAAATAAAAAAGGGGCCAGGATAAAAATCCAGCCCCGCTTTTAAAATCCAATATCCTATGAAAAACCGAGACAAAGATATAGACCTGCTCTGCCGCAGCAATACCCGCTTAGTGGTATTTTTAAAAATCAGGTATTTATACGGGTTTGAAAATTATAGGTTTAAAGTAATGCGTTTTAAGTAATGCATGCTATGTAGCAAGCAGTTATCATGAGCCGTTAACCGGGAGCGCATAAAAAAACCCCGTCCATAATGGAAGGGGTTTATAAAAAAATTTATTCTGTAACTTAATAACTCCAGAGATCCTGTTCGTAATTGAAGATCGTCTCTTTAATTGTTTCGCCTTCGAGCAATTGAAGTATTGGATTATTTGTCAGGCCCGGATAATTTTTGATATAAAGATCGTTAGGGTTGTTGATGGTACTTTTTGTAATACGTCCATAAAACATACGGCTTTCAAACAATTCTTCCCAACTCATCCTTGCACCGAAATTTTTACCGTTATAAACTTCATATTTTGCAAACACCGGCCTCATGTCGGGATAATAAACCCAAAATATTTCTGATTCACCCATATTTACACCAGCTGAATTGATCACGTTCATTACAGGAGCAATGCCAAGTATCCTCCAGAATAATCTTGAACTTTCTTTGTCAAAAATTACTTCTTCCTTGATATGAAATTTGTAAACAGAATCAAGATTGATTTCTCTCAATTTCATTACTGTGGTTGGATTATTAGCCGAATCATAAATAGTAACCGGGATAGAATCACCACCAAGCGCTCTGGCTACTTCCGATTTTTTCATTGGTGTTGTAAACCTGTCATCAATATTACTGAACACAGTAACCGCGCTGTCCTGTATTGCTTTTAGCAGGATTGAGAAAAAACGTTGGTTACCATTATTTTCGTTGGCTTTATATCCAAATGGCTGATTGATTTTTTCCCTGATATCGATCTCCCGCCAGATCTTATGACGGAAAACGGCATCATCACCCCTTAGATGCTCATAAGGTAGTGGAGTTCTTGCTTTGATAGAGCTCATATCTACAGCATCTTCGGGCCTTAACGATGGCTTTACAAAAGGCACAGGTAAACTGTCATTTGCAGGTGCCGGCATTGGCGGCTTAACAACTGCTAATGTATCAGATTTTGAAGGCTGTATTTTAGCTTTGGTTTTTGTAGTGGTAGTTTTTTTAGTAGTACCACGTTTTACAACCGTACGCTTTTTTCCTTTTTGCGCCATCGCAACATCTGAGAATACACCCAAACAAAGTGCAAGCATCAGATATTTGATTAAATACTTTTTCATAGCTCTCTAATTATAATTTTAATATAATGCGATTGATTTTCCTTCGATCACCCTTGTACCACCCGGTCCGTCTACTTTCACATTATCAAAGGAAACAACAGAACCAGGTCCGCAACGCTGTATGTACTGCTGTATAGAACTCAGGTTATTACCATTGATAGAAGTTGTTACTACGTTCTGGAAATTTGCACCACCAAAATAAACAGTAGCACTTACCACGTTGTATTTTACGTCGTAAATAAAATCAGCTCCCATATCTGCCCTGCAGAACTGCTGGCTTTTAAATTCAACCGATGTCATCCTGATCTTACCTGAACCCACTTTAAATTCGGGATCTGGTATTTTTTTGATACGGTAAGTATGTGTAAAAGGAGTACTTCCTTTCGGAGAAACAGTAATGGTACAGGTTCCGGGAGTAGTTACAGTAACCGTTCTTTTAGGACCGCTTCCCTGAATATTGCAACCTACACCTGATACACCGGTCTGTTCCATACCTGTAGGAGAACCGATGGTGATTGGATTTTCCAGGCCGATATAGAATACATCCATTTTATCAAGCGAAACGTTGGCGCTGCTGGGCTGACCAACCGTGTACGGAATGTCTTTTTCTTCAACCCCTTCTGTTCCATCTGGCTTTTTATATCTAATGTTTACATGGACAGAACCCGAACCGGAAACTTTAAAAGTGTTGATGGCCACGCCATTTTCATCGGCCGGTTTGGTAACGCCGTTAATGGTAATACTAGGACTTGCAGCACTGCTGAAGGAACCGATACCAGCTGTAACGGTCATGTCTTCGCCCGGCATCAGGTAAGTAGAGCTTGTACCGATAATGGGTTTGAACTTGTCGTAAACATATACCACCGCACCAATCTTGCTCTGGCAATAACTGGCAATGATATTTTCTGCGTTCTTCACGTTATTCTGAAACTTGCTCAGCATAGTTAATGCGGCAACGGTCGGTGTCATGTGAAAATAGGCAGTAGTAAAATCTTTCTTGCCTTCTCTGGTTTGTGGAGGATCTGTTTCGATCGGCAATGAATTTTCAAACCTTGCTTTGATAGAGGGATCGATGGCAAGCATCTGTTGTTTAAATTCTTTCAATTTAGCTTCCAGTTCCTTCCCTTTTCCGTTTGTTTCAAACATGCGGGTAGAAGCGTCGAGGTTATCTTCTTTGAAATCTTCCACCATTTTACCATCTTTTTCTTTCATCCTCAGTTTCGCGCCTACTTTAAGATCGTGCTTTAGTGTTTCAATATAAGCATCCATTGCATCAGACAGTTTATGTGCCTGTTCTGCCCTGGGTTGCCATTCTTTTGCCTGCAGTTCTGTTTTGGGATCTTTCAACTGTGCATCCAGTGATGAATAGATCATCTTATTGGAAGAGGTGATGTTTGCATTTGAGTTCTGCAGACTTTTATCTACTGTTTTAAAAGCTTCTAATATTTCTGCCGACACATTCAGTGCTAAGATGGCTGTCAACACCAGGTACATGATGTTGATCATCTTTTGTCGGGGCTCTTTAGGTAAAGCCATAGTTTTTTACAATTTAATTTTTACGAAATGGGGTGTTGCGTGTAATTGATATTAATTAATTACCTGCCCTGCATAGCACTCAACATGTTGCCATAAACAGAATTCAGCTTGCCAAGGTTATTTGCAAGTGTTGATATCTGTTCTTTAGCTCTGTTGGCATCATCCACACTGTTCATCATTGCCTGGCTGGCTTCGGCCATTTTACCGTAGAAGCCATTCAATGCTTTGAGGTGATTGTTGCTTTCTTTAAGTTCCAGTTCGTAAATTGTATTTAATGAAGAAAGATTTTTTGTAAGTCCCTGCACCTGCTCGTGAAACCCTTTGGCACTTTCTGAAGCAGTATTAAAAGCTGACATGCTGTTGGCACTGCTGGTAAAAGCCGCACTCATATTGCCAATAGCTGTAGTAGCTTCTTTGGTTTTATTGCTGAAATCGCTGGTTGATTTTACAACATCGCCTACTTCAGTTATACCATTAACAGTTGTTCCCAGTTTATTGAAGCTTTCGCCCAGTTTTTTCAGATTTGTAGGACTGATATCGGCATCAGCCATCATTTTTTCCATGCTCTGCAACGGGCTTCCGGCTGCTACTGCAACTTCAGGAATGTCGTCATCTTCTTCGTGGTGTTTCGGTTTAACCCACTCAATAGCAGCGTAAATGGCGAAGATGCCGGTCTCTGTCCACATGCCTACTGTAAGCATCGTATCAGCATAACTTTGGTGAGTGAGTTTTGCCCAGGCTGCGAAGATGATTACTGCAGCACCGGCACTTACCAATACATCGATGAGGGTTAAAAAGGTTCTTTTTTTGTACTTAGCCATGTGTTAAAAAATTTAAAGTTTACTTTGAGGGGTTTTTATTTTTCAGTTTGATTTATACAAAAGTTTACAGGTTCCCCATGAAGCTTGGTTCATGGGGCCTTTCTTTTTAAACAATTAGTAATTTGGAATTTTTTTTATTTTCTGCCACCTCTTTTCATCTGCGCCGGCAAATCAATTACACAACGGAAACCAATATAAGATTTGGAAGTATCCATGTACTCGTAATTACGGGTACCGGTCTGAAGAAAGTATCCAACATCTTTCCAGCTTCCGCCACGTAATACTTTACGCTTCATGCGTGGAGGATCAGTGTCTTTGGCATTCCAGCGGATGTCCGGGTTCATGTCATGTTGGAAATTGTATCCGCCTTCATAATATAAGGAAGATGTCCATTCAGCAACGTTTCCAGCCATATTATACAGGCCGAAATCATTTGGCCAATAAGCATCAGCACGTACTGTATAGAAACCTCCGTCTTCAGGATAATTACCACGGCCTGGTTTGAAGTTAGCCAGTAAACAGCCTTTTTTATTTCTCAGATAATAACCGCCCCATGGATAAGGTGATTGTGAACGTCCACCTCTTGCTGCATATTCCCATTGTGCTTCTGTAGGCAGACGGAAATCAGATTCAGGACTTTTCTTTTTTGATTCGAGATAAGAATTCAGATATTCAGTTCTCCACTCGCAGAAGGCTGTAGCCTGTTTCCAGTTTACACCTACTACAGGATAATTTCCAAAAGCAGGATGGCCAAAATAACGTTTTGCCATTGGCTCATTATAAGAATAAGCAAAATCTCTAACCCAGCATAATGTATCGGGGTAAGCTTTTACTTTACTTGTAAGTTTGAATTTGGAACGGGGCGCTCCTGTAAGATCGTTTGCAGAAGCCTTATAATCGAAGGTTTCAGAAAAGTAAATGATCTTGTTGGCGTCAATCTCTTTTCTTCCTTTGATTCTGTTATCCGGAGTAAGAATGATCTGATCAATTTTTTCAAGGGTTGCTTTATCTCCCCATTTTATAGTACCGGCTTTTTTCCAGTCTACACGCTCTTCGCCATTTGCATCCTGTTTTACATAACCCATCAGTTTTGCGGCGATAGAATCTCTAACCCAGTTGGTAAACTGGCGGTATTCGTTATTGGTAATTTCGGTAGCATCCATCCAGAAACCACTGATAGAAACCTGTTTGTTTCTTGCAGTGTATGCATAGTTTACATCTTCGTCACTGGGACCCATATGGAAAGTTCCGGGTGGTACATAGATCATGCCCAAAGGTTTCTTCAGACCTGAAGCAGCTCCTGGTGCAACACCATGCAATTGTCCGTCAGCAGGCAATGTGCCGCCTTTCTTATTTTTTCCAAGCATTTTACAGCTCGAGCCAGATACAATGGCAGCCACAGCTACCAGGGAGAACATGAGGTTCTTCATTTTTTTTAACTTTGAGGGTCCAAGGCAAATATAATGTATATTTTGAATTATCATCAACTTGCCCCAAATTATACGCATTAATTTTATAGAGAACTGGGTACTATTTACGGAATCGTTATCGTAAAACGAGAGCCTTACTTAATTATTGTGCCGAAGCTATTAAATTTTATCCCCTTTTCTGATTATTTCAACGAGTGATTCCGTATTGTCAACGGGACTTAAACAACTGTAATTTTTGCACAGGTATAACTGCACGTGGGTCTGCTGTTTCTTCTCTGCCAGCAAGGGGTAAGAAGGATTTTCTGCATTACTGCATTGCAGGATTAAATTCGGAATGAAATTCCTGAGTAAACTGTTGCGGTAATTTTCAAATCCTTTCCCGATAATGGCCACTTCATTCCAATGCACAACCTGTTTTAAAATATTGACTGCCCACACAGCAAATGAACCCGGATAGCGTACAATTGCGGTTGATATTTCTGCCATCACTTTCTGTCCTTTTTCGACCCATTTTATTTCATTGAATATAATGCCGAGGTAAATAAGATTCTCTGCCGTAATACTGTTTCCAGAAGGTGTAGCTCCGTCATGAATTTCTTTTTTACGTATAACAACATCGTCTTGGTTTTTTCCAGTGTAAAACAAAAACGGACTTTCACTATCTGCAAAATTTTCCAGCAGATATTGCATCCACTTCCTTGCATATTCAAGATACTGCTGATCTGAACTGATCTGTTGTAAATGAATACAGCATTGGATCATATAAGCATGATCATCCAGAAATGCAGGATATTTTGCCGTGCCGTTTTTATACGTATGATAAAACCCGTATTCTTCCGATCTGAATCTTTTTAATAAAAAAGCAAAGGTTTCCCGGGCCGAATTTTTATAACCTTCATCATTTAAAACAGCTCCTGCTTTACAAAAAGCAGTAACAAGCAGCGCATTCCATCCCAACAATATTTTATCATCAGTTCCGGGTCTTATTCTTTTATTCCTGTTTAATAGTAATTGCTGAAGGCAATCATCCATTTTGTTTTCAAAATCAATAACGTTCAGATTATTTTTTCTGCAAAAATCATCAGCAGGAACAAGTTTGCGAAGGATATTTTTTTCTTCCCAGTTTCCTTCTTCATGCACATCAAAATATTTGCAGAAAATTTCCCCGTCTTCTTTCAGAATTTTTTCAATTTCGCTTTTTTGCCATACATAAAATTTCCCTTCTTCGCCTTCGCTGTCAGCATCAAGTGCTGCATTAAAACCACCCTCTTTATGTTTTAATTCACGTTCCAGAAATGCAAATGTTTGCCGTATGGTTTTTTCATATTCTTTTTTTTGGGTAACAGAATAAGCATCGCATAAAACTGAGAGGAGTAATGCATTGTCATATAACATTTTTTCAAAGTGGGGTGCCAGCCATTCTGTATCAGTACTGTAACGTGAAAATCCTCCTCCGGCCTGGTCATAAATTCCACCTGCAATCATTTTATCCAATGACAATAGTGCTTGCTGCAATGCTGTTTGGTTGCCCGTAAAATGATGATACTGCAATAAGTATTGAATTGTAAATGTCTGCGGAAATTTAGGCGCTTTTCCAAATCCACCCCATCCGGTATCAGCAGTTTTCATAATGTTCTCAAACATAGTATGGCATTGAGCTGTATCAAATAGCATCTGCGCTGGTTCAGGAAAAATATTTTGTTTTTCACGGCCAAAGCTATTGGATTGCTGAAGGTGGTTAAGGAGGTTTTCTGCCTGGGCTTCTATTTCTGTTTTGCGTTCTTTCCATGATTCAGCAATACCGTACAGGACTTCTTTCCAGCTGCTCCTGTTGAATGCTTTTACCGGCGGAAAATAGGTGCCTCCATAAAATGGTTTGGTATCCGGTGTGAGAAAAACATTCAGTGGCCAGCCACCACTTCCGGTCATTGCCTGCACCGCATCCATGTAAATATGGTCAATGTCCGGCCGTTCTTCCCGGTCGATTTTAATATTGATAAAGTGTTTGTTCATGATGGCGGCAGTAGTTTCATCTTCAAAACTTTCTCTTTCCATCACATGACACCAATGACAGGCGGAATAACCAATACTGACCAGGATCACTTTACCTTCTTCCTTTGCTTTTTCCAAAGCTTCTTTTCCCCATGGATACCAGTTAACCGGATTATGCGAATGCTGCAACAGGTAAGGGCTGCTTTCATGAATCAGTTGATTACTATGTTTAGGTTCCATGTGTTCTGCTTGTTTTACGAATTTACAGCATTATATTTCCAGCCAACGTGGTAATAAAAAAGGCAACCCTTTTGGATTGCCTTGAATATTTTGAAAAGTCAGTTTATTTTTTTTTCATCGACGAAAGGAAAACCTCAAGCGCACTCACCATACTGGGAGCCTGCGGCTGAGGTGCTTTTATATCCAGTGTTAAACCCGCTTCTTCTACTGCTTTAAAAGTATTGGGACCGAAGGCTCCGATCCGCGTTCCGTTCTGTTTAAACTTAGGAAGATTTTCCAGCAGACTTTTAACACCGCCCGGAGTAAAAAAACAGATCACGTCAAAATTCTGCGAAACAATCTCACGGATATCATTACTAATGATCTTATAAAGTACTGGTGTGGCATAACCGCATTTATTGGATTTGAGCCAGTTGGTAATCTCACTGTCAAATGACTCAGAGCAGGGATACAGAAATTTTTCATTATCCTTATGCTTGTTGATCACATCAAAAAGGCTTTTATTGGTTCCGTCGGCTCCATAAAACACCTTACGTTTTCTGTAAAGGATGAATTTTTGCAGATATAATGCCACCGCTTCGGTGATACAGAAATACTTGGTATCCTGAGAAACATTTACTTTCATTTCATCGCAGATCCGGAAAAAATGGTCAATCGCATTACGGCTGGTAAAGATTACAGCTGTATAGTTGGCGATATCAATCTTCTGTTTCCGGAAATCTTTGGCGGGAATACCTTCTACTGCAATAAATGGATGAAACTCAAGATTTACATTATACTTTTTGGCCAAATCAAAGTACGGAGATTTTACTCCTTCCGGCTTTGGCTGGGTAATAAGTATCTTTTTAACCTGTCGCGCCGTTGTGTCGGCATTCTGGACCCCGTTCTTTAGCATGTTCAATAGATGGTAGAGTATCGAATGACAAAGTTATATACTTTTGTTTAAATAAAGCATCAAACCCTTATATATCACCAAAATAGGTAGCACTTCTATCCCGATCACATACAGAAAAAAATGAAAGCGGCTTACTTTCAACCGGCCTTGCAAAAGGCCATAAGAACGAAAAAATCTGAGTAAGATCAGCAGGCCTGTTACAACAAGCGCCGGCACTATTACAATTCTTACCAGCCATGCTTCTGAGAATGCCATCAATACTATTACCGGCACCAGCAATATTCCAATGATCTTGTTGATGAGAAAGATCACAAAAATATAAGTATCCACCGCTTCTTTATAACTGGTGATCCAACCCGTAAATTTGAGTGTAAAATATTTAACCCCATAAATAACTCCAATACAGGCAACGCAGGCCGGCAGAAAAGTCCACCAGACTGCTGAAGCGTTCAGCCAGTTAAAATACCGAAGCAGCAGGTACACAAAAAATCCGGTGGAAATCACAAAAAAAACATTGAACATCAGCGACGGCAGTTTGGCCTGCAGCAACTGATCAGTAAGCTGACTTTGCCTCAATGATGAATTGAAAAACACCCGGAATAGATTGCTGAAGTAACGATTGTAAAAAAACTTCAGGCAGCCCAGCAGCAATACCATTCCGGTAATCAGATAAAATAAATAGTCTTTATCTGTTCCTGGTCTGGCTTGAATCTGCTCTACAATTGCCGGTGCACTGCTGTTAAGAAAAGGGTTTTGTATTATCAGATCCTGAATTGAAGAATCATACCTGTTGATCACTTTTATCGTAACGGGTATTGAACTGCTGTCTTTTATCAGTGTTATAGAATCACTTGCGATACGCGTTGAATCTTTAACCTGGGCATTCAATACAGCAGGAAGAAATAAAAAAAGAAAGAAAAGTAGTCGCCAGGAATATTTCACTGCTGATTTATTAGAGCACAAAAATAGTATGAATTAACGCATTGTGGTATTGAATTTATCAAAATAGAACGCAGATTTTTAAGATTGAATAGATTGATGATGATTTTCTGTATAGTTTTTTACAAAAAAATCATAAGTCATCAATTTTAAAGGTAAAATGATTACGATATGATTGTTCTGATATAGAATGCCAGCCAAAAATCAGTGCAGATCATAAAGATCATAATAATCTGCGTTCTGTGTTTTAATAGGAGCACAACGCGTTATGAATTATCTAACTGCCCGGGCAAAGAATTCATTACAGTAATTAAAAATAATTCACATACCCAAAATGTATTTTGGATCCCGTGCGGAGATTGAAGGGAAGGTCATTTCTTTTCCCTACGGCATAACTGATATTCAGTAATCCGAATTTTGTTTCAAATGCCAGGCCGGCACCACCACTGATAAAACTGTTGCGCACATTCACCGACTGGTATTTATTCTTTGCATAGCCAATATCAGAAAATCCATATAGATAAGAATTCAGCGTAACAATATAATGATACTCCACAGTTGCCACTGCATACTGTGTAGCGTAAATACTTTCTTCATCAAAACCGCGCAAGAGTTTATAACCACCGATCTGGAACAATTCGTTTCTGAAAACACTCTGGCTGCTGAACACAGCTGCATTGATGCCAACCTTAACTGTGGACTGCTTCGCAACCTGGAAATAATGTGCGGCAGCCAGTTTTAACCGGAACTGGTACGTGCGCAATTTTACAGAATCATAAAGACTTGCATAATTAAAAGAAGGATCTTTTAAATTGAGAATGTCATTGTTCTTTTCAATTTTCTTAAGTCCGGCAGATGCTATAATACGCACTTCATTTCCATATTTCGGATTGAGCCGGTAATTGGTATTATACCATTCATAGTCTACACCGAAGTTACCGGAGCTTACATCTACATTGGCCGGCAATTGTTTTGTTGCTCTTACATTATTGGTATCCGTTCCGGAAGCCAGCAAAACAGTCCGTTGATTTTGAAAAAATATTTTACCGCTTTGATTTAAACCTAATAAATATTGAACACCCAGCTGTGCATTCACCTGCAGATAACTCGAATCTTTTTTAAACAGTTCAAATAAAAAGTCTACCCCGAAATTTGAATTAAAAAGATAAGGTTGCTGATAGCCTAAATTCAATCGTGGAGATTTTACCTGCAGTTGCTGCCAATTTAATAAAATGGTTTCGCCACTACCCAGGGCATTCTTAAGATTCAGGTTAACATCACCCGTAAACTGTAATTTTCCGGTTTCGGTAGACGACGGCAGAAAGCCGATCAGAAAATTTACCTGACTGCTTTTCTTTGGCGCCAGGTAAAGATTAACGATTGAACCACTGCCCAACATTGTGATATCTGACGGTTGTATTTCCTGCAGATAAGGTAAGTCAAGTATGCGCCTGCTTACCTGAAGCAACCTGTCTTTATTATAAATACTGTTGTTGGAAATGCCGAGGTAATGCTGCAGAAATTTATTATTGATCTTTGCTTTGCCGTAAACACGGATGCTGTCTACATGATACAATGGCCCTTTTTTCACTTTAAGCAATGCATACATTTTTTCGTCTTCCAGCCGGATACTATCCAGGTAAATTGCAGCAAAGGGATAGCCCGTTCTTTCATAATAATTTAAAATGCGTTCCTGAACAGGTGCCAGTAATCCAATGCTGATTGGCTTGTTATGAAAATTTTTCTCAATGAACCCGCTTTCATCCAGCACTTTTTTTTCTATACTGTCTGCAACAAGACTGAACCATAAATATCGTTTTCCCAAATACAAATTGATATGTGTTCCGGAACTGTTAAACCAACTGCTGTCTATTGATGCCGCGGGATAACCTGCCGCATTTAACAGGGAAGGAATTTTATTAATATACTGGAGACAGGAAAGCTGGTTGGTAAATGCAGTATCCAGTTTTACAGCAACAGCATTAAAGGAAGTATCTTTGTCGAGATAGTGTATGTGCAATGTATAAGGCTTTGGTACAAGCGTTTGCTGGGCAAGGCTGCAGTAATAAATACAACAGCCCATCAAGATCAATAATATTTTTTTGCTATACTTCATCCGGTATCAAAACTAAAACTTAAACCAGTTTGTCAGGCATTTATATTCATATTCCTTTTTGCAAACAGGCCTGCCATTACTGTAATTTTCATTTTTCCACTTCGCTGAAACAAAAAGAGGAAATGA
Source organism: Ferruginibacter sp. (assembly GCA_040003235.1). Taxonomy (GTDB): domain Bacteria; phylum Bacteroidota; class Bacteroidia; order Chitinophagales; family Chitinophagaceae; genus Ferruginibacter. Next base: position 26,056 of record JBDUCW010000044.1, read on the forward strand.
TTGCTGCTATTTCAAACGAAATTTTGCTCAGCAATATTTTCAATCACGATTGTAATAAGATTGAAACAATTTATTTTGGTGGCGGCACTCCTTCCCTGCTTTCTGAAAATGAGCTCAGCATTTTATTAGACGCTGTTCGTTCAAAATTTATTATTGCACCTGATGCAGAAATAACACTTGAAGCCAATCCTGACGATATCTCTGCAGACAAACTGCTTTCCTGGAAAGCGGCCGGCATTAACCGTTTAAGCATCGGCATACAATCTTTTTTAAATGATGAGCTGCTTTGGATGAACCGTGCACATAACGCTTCCCAGGCTTCAGACTGCATTCAACTGGTGAAGGACGCAGGGTTTGCTAATTTTTCTGTTGATCTGATTTACGGGTCTCCGTTACTCAGCAATGAGGATTGGAAAAAAAATGTAGATCATATCATTCAAAAAAATATTCCGCACATCAGTTGTTATGCACTCACGGTTGAACCTGAAACAGCGCTGGACAAAATGATCCTTCAAAAAAAGAAATTGCCGGTTGATCCCGATAAACAGGCCGCTCAATTAATTTTATTGATGGACTGGCTGAATCAGACCGGCTATGAACATTATGAGATCAGCAATTTTGCAAAGCCCGGTTACCGGAGCAGGCACAACAGCAGTTACTGGCAGGGAAAAAATTATTATGGCTTCGGCCCTTCGGCACATTCATTCGATGGAACTTCAAGAAGATGGAATATTGCCAACAATGCTTTGTATCTGCAAGCTCTAAAACAAAATATTATTCCTTTTGAAGAAGAAAATCTGACGGTCATCCAGCAACTTAATGAATACATCATGATCAGCCTCAGAACCATGGAAGGATTAAATACCGGCATAATAAAGAACCGCTTCGGGGAAATAAAAGCCAATGAATTAAAAAATAAAGCAAGCAAATATATCAATGATAAAAAAATAGAGATCATTGATTCAATGCTGATATTAACCGAAGAGGGGAAATTGCTTGCAGACGGAATTGCGGCGGATCTATTTTTCTAATGCTGAAATCTTTTGCGGAAATATTTTATTATTTCAACCGATGCCATACAGATCACCATAATAATAATGGCTGTTCCGCTGAAAGATGTAAAAGAAAATGGCATGTTATAAAGATATGAAAGTTCAGAGCTGCTGATCGTTAGTGCCTGTTAATTTTTTAAACCACCAAACCTTATTCTCAGACCAGTTCGGTTTCAATTTTTTTAAACCCTTCCGCTGCAGACAATCCTTCCCATAAAATTTTATATACCGTTTCAGCAATCGGCATGTCTGCAGCAATGTCTTTATTAAGCAGGTACATACAATGACTGGCATTATATCCTTCAGCAACCATGCTCATTTCAAGCTGGGCGGCTTTTACAGAATATCCCTTACCGATCATATTTCCGAAACTGCGGTTACGGCTATGCAATGAATAGCAGGTTACAAGAAGATCGCCTAAATATACAGAAGCCGCATAGTTGGAATGCTGCGAACTTACATCGGTTGCAGTGCCTTTATTATGTTCGATATAACCCACTTCAGCATTTACAATTCCTGCTTTTCTTAAAAAGCCCGCCATCTCATCAGCGCTGTTGGCAATAAGTACACTCAGAAAATTATCGCCATAATCCAATCCGTGAGCGATGCCTGAACCAACCGCATAAATATTTTTTAATATCGCTGCAAACTGTACCCCATAGATATCATAATTTTCTATTGTGTTGATATAATCTGTTTTAAAATGTGCAGCAATATTTTTAGTTGCAGCTTCATCTATTCCCGAAAAAGTAAGGTAAGATAATTTTTCAGCGGCTACTTCTTCTGCGTGGCATGGACCAAGTACTGCAAAATAATCAGTCAGGGCAACACCGAAATCTTTTTTCAACAGATCGTTCAGTAACAGGTTCTGTCTTGGAAGAATTCCTTTAATGGCGCTGATGATCTTTTTACCTGCAAAAATATTTTTATCCAGCAGATCCAGTGTTTCATCAGTATAAGAAGAAGGTATGGCGATGATGATGCAGTCTGAATTATTAATCACGGCTGTCGCATCTGATGAAGGCTTTATCAATCCTTCATTAAAAAATACCTGCCTTAAATATTGCGGATTGTGATGACGCGTGAGTAAATGATTGACTGCCGATTCACTGCGTACCCACCAGTTGATCGTATTGCCATTATCTGTAAGTATTTTTGCCAGTGCTGTTCCCCAGCTTCCGCTTCCTAAAATTCCGAAGGTCATGTGTGAGAAGGTTTAATACGTTTAAAACGTTTAAGAGTTTAAAGGTTTAATACGTTCAAAGGTTCAAGAGGTTTGCGATCCAAAGGAATTCTTCATTCTTAATTTTTCATTCTTAATTTTTAATTACTAGAGCCCAAGTTTCTCCACCGCCAGTTGTGCTGCAATATGGCTTGCATCTTTTTTATTATAGCCTTTGCCCTGGGCTACTTTTTCTCCATCAATGGTTGCAGCAATGGTAAAAAGCCGGCGCCCGTTTTCAAATTTTTCTTCCAGTGTTTCAAAATCCAATGATTTACCATTCTTATTGGCCCAACCGTACAATTTATTTTTAATATTGATCTCTACGCCTTCCAGGTCTTCCATAAAAAGATGCGGAAGTATCATATAACGTTCCACCCATTTCTGCGTTTTTATATATCCTTTGTCGAGGTAAACAGCGCCGATAACGGCTTCAAGTGTATTGCCGAATATCTGAGAGATCTTTAAGGAACTGTCGTGCTTATTGTAGAAAGTAATTTTTTTCAGGCCCATCTTCAATGCAATATCATTCAGTTGCTGGCGGTTGACCATCTTGCTGCGCATCTCTGTTAAAAAGCCTTCGCCTTTATAAGGATATTTTCTGAACAGGTAATGACCTACGATCGAACTCAATACTGCATCGCCCAAAAATTCGAGCCGTTCATTATTTTCATCGGCGCCTTCTCTCACACTCCGGTGGCTCAATGCTGTTTTATACAAGGTAAGATCACCCGGCACAAAGCCCAGCACATTATTGAGTTGCTTTTTAAAATCTTTTTCTGATTTCCTGCCAATAAATTTTTTAAAAAACTGCAAAATAGTTCGTAATAAGTTATACCGAAATTACTGTTATTTATCTGAATAAAAATTGTTATTAAAATCAGACCGGGGAAAAAATTTACGGTTATCTTTATTATTCATGTCTGTTTTACATAAAACATTAAACCATGATCAAACCCAACCCGGGGTTCCCGGCCCTTTTGCTCCACCGCACATTCGTCCTGTTCATTTTTTTTCTTACGGCCTTTAAATGCAATGCACAATTTTCAGAAAATGACATAGATGATAAAACGTTTTTTATAGGGAAGATCGAAACAATGGCTGATATTGAAAAATTGAAAACCGCTGTAGCAGAAGATAATCTGCAGGCGATGCTTTTACTTGCCGGTGCTTACCTGCAGGGAAACCTGGTCTATAAAGATTCTGCTGAAGCTGTAAAATTATTAGAGCTTTGTATAAAAAAAGGTGAGAATTCGATTTTGCCATTAGACCTCAGAAGATCGCAGGCTGCTATTGCCAGGCTGATGTTTATTGCTCACTCACCCTATATGAAACAGTATGGTGCGGAACTTTTTTCCTGGTTTCTTGCCGATGCAAAATCGGGTAATACAAAAGCAATGCTGGCTACCGGTTTTATATACCGGGAAGGAACAGCCGTTAAAAAAGATAGTGCCGAAGCAATGAACTGGTTTTTAAAAGCTGCGGGGAAAAAAGATGATGCCGCAATGGAACTTGTTGGAACCATGTACGATAATGGTTCAGGTGTAGCAAAGGATTCTGTATTGGCACTGCAATGGTATGAGAAAGCTGCCAAAGCCGGCAACTCAAGTGCAATGATCAGTCTTGCAATAAAATACCGCAAAGGCCGCTGGGTTAAACGCGATTATGAAAAAGCTTTTGAATTATATGAAAAAGCTGCAAAGGCCGGAAATGTTTATGGTATGGCTGAACTCGGGGATATGTACCTATATGGAAAGGGTACTGCACAGGATGATGAAGCTGCTACAAGATGGTACCTGAAGGCAACAGAAAAAACTTATCCGCCACTGGCCATGTACAGACTGGGAACTTTTTTTGAATCCGGAAAAGCCGGTATCAAACAAAATTATTCAGCAGCGTTGAACTGTTATAAAAAAGCAGGAAACAATGGGCTGTTCCGTATCGGCAACCTTTACGAATTTGGTAAAGGTGCAGCTCCGGATATGGAAGAAGCAAAAAAATGGTACCAGAAGGCTGTGGCAAATGAGAATATTACCGGAATGTATTGGCTGGGTCATTGGTATGAAAAAAAGAAAGACATTGATTCGGCAACATTCTGGTATCAGAAAGCTTTAGACCTGATGACAAAATATGTAATTAAATCCATCGACGATTCAGAAGGCATGATAACACTTGCAACGATGTACGAAAATGGAAACGGAACAACAAAAGATATGCAACGTGCAATTGATTATTATAATGCAGCGGCAGAATTGGGGAATGAAGATGCGAAAAGGAAACTTAAAGAACTGGTGCAGTAGTTCATAGTTCATGGTTGATAGTTCATAGCTATTATAATTTAAGCTTTCAGCTATTCACCTAAAGATTCAAATGATGAACTGCACAAGAACCTTAACGTTTTAAACCTTTTGAACGACCGAAGAATCAGGGAATATATTTCTTCACAATCACGCTCGCATTATGTCCGCCAAAGCCAAACGTGTTACTGAGTGCTGCATTCACGGTGCGTTTCTGTGCAGTATTAAAAGTGAAGTTTAAATTTGGATCGAGTTCGGGATCGTCTGTAAAATGATTGATCGTAGGTGGTATTATATCTTTCACCACTGCCATGATACAGGCGAGTGCTTCCAATGCGCCGGCTGCGCCAAGACAATGGCCTGTCATACTTTTTGTACTGCTGATGTTGAGATCATAAGCATGTTTACCAAAAACAGAAAGTATTGCTTTTGTTTCTGCAATATCTCCAAGTGGTGTCGAAGTACCATGAACATTGATATAATCGATATCAGAAGCCTGCATGCCTGCATCTGCCAAAGCAGCGATCATTACATTTTTTGCGCCCAGGCCTTCAGGATGTGGTGCCGTGATATGATGCGCATCTGCAGTGGCACCGCCGCCGGCAATTTCGCAATATATTTTAGCACCTCTTGCCAATGCATGATCAAGACTTTCCAAAATAAGTACGCCCGCGCCTTCGCCCATTACAAATCCATCACGGTCTTTATCAAAAGGCCGGCTGGCAGTTTTAGGATCATCGTTCCTTTCGCTCAGTGCCTTCATAGCATTGAAGCCACCAACACCAGGCGAACTGATAACGGCTTCGCTGCCACCGGTTACAATAATATCTGCCTTACCCAACCTGATGTTATCAAATGCGTCTATAAGTGCGTTGGTACTGCTTGCGCAGGCACTTACAACTGCATAGTTAGGACCTCTGAAACCATAACGCATAGATATCTGCCCTGCGGCAATATCTAAAATCATTTTAGGAATAAAGAAGGGATTGTAACGTGGTGTACCATCACCGAGGGCAAAATTGCTCACTTCTTCATAAAAAGTAGTGATCCCCCCGATGCCGCTGGCAAAAATTACACCTACCCTGTCCACATCAACATTTTCTTTGCTGATGCCGGCATCTTTAATGGCTTCATCGCTTGCTATTAAAGCAAACTGGGTAAAGCGGTCAATTTTTCGGGCTTCCTTGCGTTCAAGGTAATCGGTGGGTTCAAAGTCCTTAACCTCACAGGCAAACCTGGTTTTAAACTTGCTGCAGTCGAATTGTTTGATAAAATCACAACCACTCACACCATTAATCAAACCCTGCCAATACGTTTCAACAGTTTTGCCTAATGGAGTCAGCGCTCCCAATCCGGTAACAACTACCCGTTTTAATTCCATAAAATTTGCCTGTGATAATTAAAGGGGATGCTTACTTGGCGTGTTCTTCCAAATAAGTTACTGCCTGTCCAACTGTGGTGATGGTCTCAGCCTGTTCATCCGGAATAGAAATATTAAATTCTTTTTCAAATTCCATGATAAGTTCTACGGTGTCCAAGCTATCGGCACCTAAATCATTCGTAAAAGAAGCTTCCGGGGTAACCTCTGCTTCATCCACTCCTAATTTGTCAACAATAATTTTCTGTACTCTTGTTGCAATGTCGCTCATGATAATAGTATTTAGTTTAACAAGTGCAAAAATATACTTTTTGAGATAATAACAAAGAAAGATTATGCGGGCTGATAAAAGGAGAAAAAATGTTCATGGTTCATAGCCAATGGTTCATAGCAAAAGACTGTAAGTTCAAAACATAAAGTTCTTTCCATGAAAGATAAACAATGAACTATATGCTCTTAATTTTTACAGGAACACTATGCACAGCTGCTGCCATTTCTTTAATGAGTGATGCATCTTTTTCTATTGCATTGCCCACCACAATCACATCTGCACCAGATTTACAGTTAAGATAAGCCTTCTCCGGTTCAATAATACCCCCGCCGATGATCAGTGGAACATCAATTACCTGCGACACTTTCTGTATCATGCTTTCCGATATCGGCCGTTTTGCGCCGCTCCCGCTATCCATATAAATGAGTTTCATACCAAGCATTTCGCCAGCCATAGCAGTACACATGGCAATTTCATTTTTATCTGCAGGAACCGGTGTGGCATTGGAAATATAAGAAACAGTAGTGGGTGCACCTCCATCAACAACAATATAACCGGTACTCATGATCTCAAGTCCGCTTTGCTTTACAACCGGCGCACTGATCACGTGCTGACCGATCAGTAATTCTGCATTACGGCCACTGATGAGTGAAAGATATAAAAGTGCATCTGCATATTTACTTATCTGGCTCGGACTTCCGGGAAACAAAACAGCTGGAATATCACAACTGCGTTTGATCAGTTGCACACATTCATCTAAATAATTGCTGATGACGAGGCTGCCGCCTACCAGGAAATAATCAACCTTTGCCGCCACAGCAAGACTGATCAATTGTTCCATATTGGTATCATTTACCTTATCCGGATCTATCAGTACTGCAAAAGATTTTTTTCCCTGTCGCTTCCGTTCTGTTAATGAATAATATATACCGTTGTTCATTAAGTGTTGATTCGTTGTATGCAAAAATGTAGCTTTTTTGGCGGATAGTAAAATTATATACGCAATTAAGCTCTTTACAGCTGCAATTTCGTTCATTTTATTATTAATTTTGAACAGATGATCGATATTACCCGGGAAATTATTTTTAAAACAGCCCGCAGCGGTGGAAGTGGCGGCCAGAATGTAAATAAAGTAGAGACGATGGTGGAAGGATACTGGGATGTAGAAAGTACCCTTCTTTTTTCTGAACAGCAGAAACTG
>JBDUCW010000045.1:0-33457 GCA_040003235.1 Ferruginibacter sp.
TTGCCATCTACATCTATCCATTCAAAACTTTTATTTGTACTCAGTGATACAATCACATTGATATCCGATGTTTCATTTCCGGTAACAGTGAGCGGACTTGCAAACTGCCCGGTTACCACGCAGGAACCTGCGGGTATTGGTGATGTTGCAAAAATAGGATTGGGAACTGTTGTAGATCCTGCTGGCGCCTGGCCACTGGTTACAAATCCAAAACCGGCAGCGCTGGTCTCAAATGCCCAATAGCCCTGCGCTTTATTGGCATTGATATTTAATGTTGAATCTTTTACTTTATAACTGCCGATATAAGTATTGAAACCGATGAAGGAAGCAACCGTTGCATCAAGGGTAACTCCGGAAGCCCGCATGTACACATTATAATTCTGGTAGGCGAGTGATACACGCAGCCAGTTATAAGTTCCCGGAGAAAAATTCTTTAAAGGCACGCTTACAAATACCTGGTTGTTGCCTGCGAAATTTGATTTACTGAAATCAATTGCAGAAGATCCGCCGGTTGTTACTTCAGGCGCTTTATATAAAACAGCTCCTGCACCCAACGCAGTTGTTGCAGATGGCGCGAGTTCAAGATAATGGGCACTCATTGTATTAAATCTTGGGCTTTGACCTGCATGACCAGAAGCCATTACGGAAGGTTGTCCAACGGCATTTAATCTTGCCTGCGTGCTGTCAAATTTAAAAATGAAATTTATTTTAACATCAACTGCGGCAGCAGATTCTTTTTTGCAGGATGTGAATGCCAGCAGTATAAATATAAATGCGGAAGTAAAAAGAGTAATTGCTTTCATACAAAAAATTAAGAAGTGATAAATTTTAAGTTTAAACCGTACGTAAGAATAACCTAAAACGTATAAAAACTGACTTAAGTATGGCTGCAACTCATAACTTAACCTTAAAAGCCGGCTTACATATCATGGATCAGTTTCACCAGCCTTTCAATCATGCCGGGCGTAACATCCAGGTGGGTGACCATTCTTACCTGCGTGGCAGAAATCGGTAAACAAAGTATATCATGCTGACGGAGATAATCTACAAATGTCTGTGGATTGTAATGGCCTTTTATTTCAAATATCAAAATATTGGTTTCTACGGGCATCATTGCACCTACAAAATCTTTTTTAATTAATGCTGCGGCGACCTGTTTGGCATGAACATGATCTTCATCTAACCGGCCAATATTATTTTCTAAAGCATAGATGCCCGCAGCAGCTATATAACCAGCCTGCCGCATACCGCCGCCAAATACTTTCCGAACCCTTCTTGCTTTTTTGATATAATCTAATTTTCCCAATAACAGACTGCCAACCGGTGCACCGAGTCCCTTGCTCAGGCAAATAGAAATGCTGTCGAACACCTGACCATAATCAGACATTTCTTCGTTGCATGATGCGATTGCATTCCATAACCGTGCGCCATCCAGGTGGAGTTTCAAACCGTTTTCATTACAGACTTCCTTGATCCGCAGAATTTCGGAAAAATCATAACAGCTTCCGCCGCCGCGGTTGGCCGTATTTTCCAGACTTACAAGACTGGTTCTCGCTTTATGAACGTCATCAGGATTGATATTTTCCAATACCTGTTCAGCAGTGATCATTCCCCGGCTACCAGCAACCGGCTTTACCTGGCAACCGCTGTTGAAAGCAATGCCGCCACCTTCATAAATATAAACATGACTCACTTTATCACAGATCACTTCATCACCGGGTTGTGTATGACATTTGATGCCGATCTGGTTGGTCATGGTTCCACTCGGACAAAAAAGTGCGGCTTCCATTCCAAACATTCCTGCAGACATTGATTCGAGTCTGTTTACAGTGGGATCTTCGCCAAAAACGTCATCGCCAACAGGCGCATGCATCATGGCTTCCAGCATTTGCGCGGATGGTTTGGTAAATGTGTCGGAACGCAGGTCTGTTATCATGTAGTAAAGTTATAAGTTTTAAGTTATAGGTTATAAGTTCAGTTGACTGTTGACAGTTGTTGGATGTTAGTAAGCACAATGATTCGTGTAATTCGTTTCAATTCGTGTAATAGAAGCGTATTTGTATTTAATGAACTGATATTATCTCAGCAACAATATACTTCCTCTCATCGTCTGTAGTGCTGCAGCGGCATCCGTTCTGAAAGAACATATCCAAACATAACTACCGGCTTCTGCATTGCTTCCCTTAAAACTGCCGTCCCATCCGGGTTCTGTACTGGCTGATTCAAAAACTTTTTGTCCATACCGGTTATAAATAGCCAGGTTGAACTGTGCAAATAAACGGTTCGTCAGAATTTTAAACTGCTCATTTCTTCCATCTTTGTTTGGTGTAAATGCATTCGGAAAATAAATGCTGCAGTTCGATTCTGTTACCTGCGCCTGCGATGTCGTGACAATACATTTATTGGAAACGGTAACTGAATACATGCCGGGCCGCTTTACAGTATATGTTTTTTGTGTTGATCCATCCTGCCAGAGATAGCTGTCGTAATCTCCGGGAGATAAAATAATTGAGTCACCAGTACACAAAACCAGTGTTGCAGGTATATCGGGAGCTGTTGTTGAAATCACTTTTAAATTAATGTTCCTGATGCTGTCGCATTCCTGCGGATGATGGATCGTATCACTATATGTTCCGGTGCTGCTATGTCCATAAGCCGAAGTACCTGCACAGATTGTAGTATCTATCTGTGTAACATTTCCTGATGCAGTTACTGTCAACTGCTTGCTGTTACTGATTGCCGCACCACAACTGGTCCCGGTAATATTTAAAATAATTGTTTTTGTTCCTGTATTGTTCCACTTTACAACATACGGTCCCCGCCCACTACCCGAAATTACATTGCCGCCATCCCAGTTCCAGTTGTAGAAATATTGCAAGGCAGTTGCCGGAATATTACCTGTATAATTAACTGTAATGCTTTTGCCCGGACAAACATCACTGGCTGAAAGTGAAAAATCTGCAGTACTTACTAGGGTATTCAGGTTTTGATAAACTGAAGAAACATCAAACTGCGTGGAATAAAAATTTGCAAACGACAGGTATGCAAAATTTGCTTCTCCGTCTTCACATGCAAAACCAACAGGATCGTCGCGAAAAATGTGCACGGGCTTTCCTGCTGTACCCACATAAAAATTTGCCCCATCATAATAAGACGTAAAAAGCTGATCATTTACGTAGATATCGATCTTCTTCGTTACATTATTTCTTGTAAAGGTGAGCAGATAATATGTATGATCATTAAAGTAAGGACAGATACCAAAATTTCCGTTGGGATAAAAATTAAGGCATCGGTCCGATGATGGTCCCGGCGTATTGAAGTTGGTAAAATAAATACCGTTATCCTGTACACCGTCCGAAAAATCAATGATGCGGGTATATGCATTATTAAAATTGGTAACCCGTAGATAGATCTGAATCGTGTAGGTATTGCCGATCACGCTGTCAGTATTCGTGTATCGTAACCCCCAGTTTAAATTATTGTGGTAAACTGTTCTTGTAATGGTGGAGGGTGACAACGCATCTGAAATGAACATTCCGGTTGAAGGAGCAGTGACTGCCTGGCAAAGCAGGTTAAGTCCGTTAACTGCCAGCAGGTTGGGCGCACAATCTGCTTCTGTTGTTGAAAGTGTATTGTAAAATCTATATGTATTCCGAACCTGTGGTTGTGCAATTGCCTGTTCATAAATGATCAGGACCAGTAATAAGCATATAGTTTTTAAAATGTTTTGTTTCATGGAATGAATGAACATGTCCGGAGATTAAAGTTAAAGAAGTATGAGGGATAATGAAGCTTATAAGCTGTACGTTATACGTTATAAGTGGAAAATAGCTGTCTAAAAAAAGTCTTTGCCTTGACTGGTATCTTCATGAATTATACCTTCACTCTAAATAACACCAATAACTAACGACCTGCTGCCAACTGTCCTCCTTTCTTGCCATTTATTTATAAAACGTTATGAAATACGGCATTTACGTGTTACCTTTGCGTACTTTTTCAGGGAATTGCAGTTATTATACCTCGCTTGCAACTTTTCCCAAACAAATGGTGTCTTTAATACGTTAATAAGAATAATCGCATACAATGAGGCAGCTTAAAATCGCAACCCAGATTACCAACCGTGACTCACAGGCGGTGGAGAAATATCTGCAGGAAATTTCAAAAATCTCGATGATCACGCCGGAGGAGGAAACCATTCTTGCTCAAAAGATCAAGATGGGAGACCAGCGTGCACTGGATAAACTGGTGCAGGCGAATCTTCGTTTCGTGGTATCCGTTGCCAAGCAATACCAGCACCAGGGACTTTCTTTAAGCGATCTGATCAATGAAGGTAATCTTGGATTGATCAAAGCCGCCCAACGTTTTGATGAAACAAAGGGTTTTAAATTTATCTCTTATGCGGTTTGGTGGATCCGTCAGTCCATCCTTCAGGCTTTGGCCGAGCAGGGAAGGCTGGTACGTTTACCGCAGAATAAGATCGGTACTTACAATAAAGCCAACAAAGCCTATATGGCTTTTGAACAGGAACACGAAAGAGAGCCATCAACAGAGGAGTTGGCAGAACTGCTTGAAATGAGTGAAACAGAAATCAACAATATATTTCAGAGTAATACCCGTCACACATCATTGGATGCACCGGTACATGAAGCAGAAGATGTGGCCATGGGTGATTTACTGAAAGGGGGTTCTGAAACCGATGAAGATGTAATGCATGATTCATTGAGAAATGAGATCCGCCGCATTTTAAAATCATTGTCTCCAAGAGAAGCCGAAATTGTAAATGCTTATTTCGGACTGGATGGAGAAAATGGTGTTACCATCGAACAGATCGGGCAGAAATATGATCTTACCAAAGAACGTATCCGCCAGATCAAAGAAAGAGCGATCAAACGTTTGCAGAAAGCAAGATACAGCGGCGCTTTGAAAGCCTATCTGGGTTAATAATATTATTTTTAAGATTAGATCCCCGTTGTTGAAAGCAATGGGGATTTTTTTTTCGCCTTCGATGGGTTAAGATTAATTTTACTTTGCAGGTTATATAAAACCTTTAAACGTCTTGAATGTTAAACGATTTAAACGCTGACGCTTTAATTTACAACATGAAGAAATTTGTTACGGGTATTGCGCTTTTGTTCTGGCTGACCGGATGTGAAAAAAATATCAATTTCAATCTCGATAATGCTGATGATGTACTGGTGGTAGACGCTTCTATTGAAAATGGGAAAGCCCCGGTTGTTGTGCTTACCAAAAGCCTGGATTATTATTCCAATATCAATGCAGTAGTGCTCGCGAATACTTTCATTCACAACGCAACGGTCACTATTAATAATGGAACCGGCACGCAGCAGTTAAAAGAATATACAGTGCCATTTATTCCCGGCATCAATTATTATTATTATTCTACCGACAGCAGCAATCTTGCCGCTGCTTTTAACGGCACATTCAATACAGGATATGACCTGAATATAAAATCAGCCGGCAAAGAATATACAGCTCATACTACAATTCCTGTTCTTGCAAAATATCCCGACAGTATCTGGTGGAAAAAAGCACCGTTGAACCCAGATACAAATACGGCGGTGCTGATGGTAAGAACTTTTGATCCGCCCGGCCTTGGAAATTATATCCGTTATTTTACAAAGAAGAACAGCGGTCAGTTCTTACCCGGCGAAAATTCTGTTTTCGATGATAAAATCATTGATGGAACTACTTATACCGTGCAGGTAGATCCGGGTGTTGACCGGAACAATCATGTAAGTTATGACAGCAATTATTTTAAAAGAGGAGACACCGTTACTTTGAAGATCTGCAATATTGATAAAGCCACTTTTACTTTCTGGAATACCTGGGAATTTGCTTATCAGAGTATTGGTAATCCTTTTTCACAACCCGGTAAAGTAATTGGTAATATCAGCAACGGAGCATTGGGTGCATTCTATGGATATGCTGCCTGGTACAAAACCATTATCATCCGGTAAGTCATTGCCCGGTTCCTGTAATTAAGTTAATTCGACTAAATTTGCGCAGCTGAAATGTAGTTGACAGTTGACAGTTTGCAGGGGCAGTTGATAAAGTTAATGAAGTAATACTGCACAAAGATGAATGTGCTAAGGAACTCAATGAAATAATTATTATAATTCGCTTTAATTCCCGCCTGAATGACAAGTCGGGCAGGCGTGTAATTATTATTTCGTGTAATTGCCTTTTTTAATTCGTGTAATTCGTGCTTAAAAATTCGTGTTTTAAATAATGGAAGAAAATACAGCAATAGAAAAAGTTCAGTGTCTCATTATCGGCAGCGGCCCCGCAGGTTATACGGCTGCCATTTATGCAAGCAGGGCAGGATTGAATCCCGTGCTTTACCAGGGAATACAGCCTGGTGGCCAGTTAACGATCACTACCGAAGTAGAAAATTATCCTGGCTATCCTGAAGGAAGACAAGGCCCTGAAATGATGGAAGATTTTGAGAACCAGGCCCGGCGTATGGGTACGGATATCCGTTATGGTCTTGCTACGAAAGTTGATTTTACAGGACCGATTCATAAAGTTCAGGTAGATGATGAAAAATGGATCGAAGCCAACAGCGTTATTATTTCAACAGGTGCTTCTGCAAAATGGCTGGGACTGGAAAGTGAAGAACGCCTGAACGGTTATGGTGTAAGCGCCTGTGCAGTTTGTGATGGATTTTTTTTCAAAGGAAAAGAAGTGGCCATCATTGGTGCAGGTGATACGGCGGCAGAAGAAGCTTTGTATCTCTCCAAGATCTGTTCGCAGGTACACATGATCGTGCGTAAAGGTGAAATGCGTGCCAGCAAAGTGATGCAGGAACGTGTGATCAATACGCCCAATATAAAAATGTACTGGCACAGCGAAACAGATGAGATACTTGGCGAGAAAAAAGTGGAAGCAGTACGCATAAAAAATAATCAAACCAATACGTTGACTGAAATACCGGTGAGTGCATTTTTTGTTGCGATCGGCCACCAACCCAACAGCGATATTTTTAAAGAATGGATCACGATGGATGATGCAGGTTATATCAAAACCATTCCCGGAACTTCCAGAACAAATATAGAAGGCGTGTTTGCTTCCGGCGATGTGCAGGATAAAATTTACCGGCAGGCTGTAACCGCCGCCGGTAGCGGTTGTATGGCAGCTTTAGATGCAGAGCGATATCTGGGAGAGAAAGGATTTCATTAATGGATAATTGAATAATTGATAATTTTCAATTTGGGAAAGGCGTAGATTTTTTTGAAAGATCCCATCATCCACTAATAAAATATTACGGGTAGCAAATAGCAAAATGAATTAACGGTTTAAGATATTATCAATTATCAACTATCCATTATCAATTATGTTTTCTGTTCATCTTCACAACCTGCTCTTCCACGCTCATCATGGATTGTATGAAGAAGAAAAGTTATTGGGCAATGAATATGAGGTCAATGCTGAAGTACAATTTGAGCAGGATGAACGCATCACATCCATCCATCATACGGTTAATTATATTTCTGTTTATTACCTGATCAAAGACCGCATGAATATTCCAACGCCATTGCTGGAAACCCTGGCCTATGATATGGCAGAAGAAATTTACCAGCTCGATGCAAGGATCAAAAAAATATTTATCTCCATTAAGAAAAAATACCCGCCGGTGATCAGTATGGAAGGCGCAGTGGGCGTGAGTTATTCAAGAGAATATTGATCACACTAATTTTGCAGCAACTAATACTATCGTTTCCTGCTCCGGTTTATGAACTCAATTAGAAATAAGTCTCCATTCATCCAATAAGATAAATTTTAGCCGGCAATCCGCATGAATATAAATACATTTAGTTTTAACTTCACTGTTCAAAAAATTTCAGGCATGATAAAAAAAATAAGTATTGCTTTTCTATTGCTTTCTGTTTTTACAAATGTGTTTGCACAGGAAGAATCTGTTTCCAAATATGACCCGCATAAATTGTTTGGTCCCATCTTTTATCCCGATGGAGGAAACATTACACGTTCATCTGACGGCAGCCCAAACCTGGGCTATTGGCAGAACCGTGCCGATTACCAGATCAGCGCTTCACTCAATGATGTAACCAATGAGATCACAGGATCTGTCACCATCAATTACAAAAACAACAGTCCACACAAACTGGATTTTTTATGGCTGCAGCTCGATCAGAATCTTTTTAATAAGACCAGCCGTGGCCAGGCACGCATGCCTTATGGTCAGCGCAGCCGTTATGGCGACAGTAAAAGTAGTTTTGAAGGCGGTTATAAAATTGCGTCGGTGAAATATACTTCGGGCAGCAGCAATGCTGATTACCTGGTGAATGATACACGCATGCAGATCAAACTGGCAAAGGCTTTAAATCCGGGAGATGCAGTTTCTTTTAAAATAGAGTATGCGTTTACTTTACCTGAATATGGTGCAGACCGCTGTGGCATTCAGAAAACAAAGAACGGAAATATATTCGCAGTCGCACAATGGTATCCGCGCATGTGCGTGTATGATGATATACAGGGATGGAATACGTTACCTTATCTTGGCCCGAGTGAGTTCTATCTCGAGTATGGTGATTTTGATGTGAACATCACCGTGCCTGCCAACCATATTGTGGTTTGCAGCGGTGAATTACAGAATCCATCAGAAGTACTTACCTCAGTACAGCAACAACGTTTTGCAGAAGCAAGAAAAAGCGACAAGACGGTAATGATAAGAACAGAAGCAGAAGTAACAGAAGCATCATCACGGCCTGCAAAAGAAAAACTGAGCTGGCATTTTAAAATGAACAATGCAAGAGATGTAGCATGGGCCAGCAGCAAGGCATTTATCTGGGATGCTGCAAGAATGAATTTACCCGGTGGCAAAACTTCTCTGGCACAAAGTGTATATCCAGCCGAAAGTGCCGGCGATAAAAAATGGGGGCGTGCTACAGAATATACAAAAGGAAGTATTGAAAATTACAGCAAGCGCTGGTTCGTGTTCCCTTATCCGTCAGCAAGTAATGTTGCAAGTAATGTAGGCGGAATGGAATATCCCGGTATTGTTTTCTGTGGTTACAGATCCGGCGGCAGTGGCTTGTTTGGCGTTACTGATCATGAATTCGGTCATACCTGGTTCCCGATGATCGTTGGAAGCAATGAACGCAAATATGGCTGGATGGATGAAGGTTTCAATACTTTTATCAATTCAATTGCTGATGATGATTTTAATAATGGTGAATATAAAAATCAACCTACCAGCGGTTCGGGTGCGGCTTTTATGTTTGGAGCAAATTCAGAAGCGATCATGAACACACCCGATGCAATGCGGGAAGCCAATATCGGAACTGCGTTGTATTCTAAGCCTGGTTATGGATTGGAATTATTGCGCAACGAGATCTTAGGACCTGAACGTTTTGATTATGCATTTCAGACTTATATTAAACGCTGGGCTTACAAACATCCTACACCCTGGGATTTTTTCAGAACCATGGACAATGTTGCCGGTGAAGACCTGAGCTGGTTCTGGAAAGAATGGTTCCTGGAAAATTATAAACTTGATCAGTCGATTGATAAAGTGGAATATGAAACACAGGCTGGTAATGCGCCCGTAGTAACAGTTTCAAATCTTGACCAGATGGCGATGCCGGTTATTCTGAGTTATGAAACAGTAAGCGGACAGAAAGGCGTTATTAAATTGCCGGTGGAAGTCTGGAACAATACTAAGACCTGGAAAATAAAAATACCGGTGACCGAGAAATTGGCAAAGGCCGAAATTGATCCTGATAAAGTTTATCCGGATATGGTGAGAGCGAATAATGTGTGGAAAGCTGCTGAGTAATTAAAAATTAATAATTAAGAATTAATAATTTTTTGGAGCGCAAGGAATTATTTTTATTCAAGCGTATTAAGCCTGGAAAAGATTCCAGGCTTAATAGTTTTATACAAGCTATTTTTAAATTTCTTTTTATAAACTTACTCGTTAATGACCGTGTAAGTAAAATTCAAAAAATCATTGTAATCCAGGTAACCGGGGGTTGCGCAATTAACAGCAATACCAATCTTATAAGTGCCAGCTGCAGGTTTCCATGAAGCTGTTGCGGCGAAAGGAAGTACTTCGCTATTGTTGAAATTTGGGTGAAGGTAAATGAAACCTGCGGCTGCTGCACTGATCACCTGCCCGCCGGGCTGGAGTTGATAACCAATACTGATTGAAAAAATGGTATTCCCGGCAAAGGCTTTTCCCAGACCTGCAACACCATTCGCGACCACGCGTTGATTGCCATTAAGTGTAACGTTGGTTGTTGCCCCGGCAAATTCCCAAACGTTAGCCGCAACCGGCATACTAGCTGATGCGGCGTCGTAAATATTACCTGTTTCGGCGATAGTGCCGGGAATTGTATTGGAATTAACCCAGGTTGCATTGCCCGTCGCATCACTTTGTAAAATTCTTTTGGCGCCTGCGCCAGTCGTAACTTTCAATACATTAGCTTTTGCAGTATCCATTTTCACATTGCCTGCTACATGTAATTTTTCTGAAGGAGTAGCAGTGCCAATGCCCACATTCTGTGCTGCAAGATTTATTGACGGCATTATAAACAAAGCAAATAAAAGTGGTTTCATAATTAAGATTTAAGCGTTAACAATACTATAAATGTACTACAAGATGTCCAAAGCTAAAAAGCAAGAGAACCCCAGGTAAATTAATCACAGGAATTTAAACTGCGGTCGCCAGAAGTAAAATTGCTGATCTTTTATCGAATTTTTTTTCGGAAATAGGAATCGGCCATTGCAGAAAAAAATATTGCAATTGTATAAGCAAGAATATCACTCCATAGAAAACCCTGACCGAGTATCAGTCTTCCGGGAACTGTCCGGCGGATATTGTTGATCCATGCTGCCTGGTAAAGTTGACTGAACTCTATGCAATAACAAAACGCCAGGCTTAATAAAATGATGGTACCGGTTTTTGAAAACGGGAATAAAAATCTTACCATGAAAAATGCCATAACAGCATATAAAAAATCACCGATCCATAATGGGATAAAAGAAAAATGACGGGAGAGGAGTCCTGCTATGATTATTAATATAATAGTAATGGCATAGCGGATGCGTAAATATCTCATGGCTGCTGATTAAAATAAAATATTAAATAATCAATGTTCAATACTCAATTTAATAAGCTGTTCAATTTGAATATTGAAAATTGAACGTTGATTATTTATTATTTTGCCTGACGGTCGCAGTCTGACAAAATAATAAAATGGTCAGACCGGGGACGGTCAGACCTGCGAGGTGAAGCTTTCTTTCATCTTATCCAGCAGTTTTGTTTCAATCATGCGTTGGGCAATATTGATCATATTTTTGAAGGCACCTGCATGAGAAATTCCATGCCCGATGATAACCGGTTTGGCTACACCCAACACGGGAACACCACCATAAATCTCAAAATTAAACCGGTCGAAATGTTCGTCTTCAATATTGCGGCGTTTGGAAATATCATAAATACTTTCGGCAAGTTTCAAAACAACATTGCCGGTAAATCCATCACAGACAATCACATCAGCCTTTGGCAACAGAACATCACGTCCTTCTACGTTACCAGTAAAATTAATCTGCCTGTTTTCTTTCAGCATAGGAAATGCCGCCTGCGCCAAAAGATTGCCTTTGCCTTCTTCTTCACCCAGGTTTAATAAAGCAACTTTAGGATCTTCATAATCCAGTATATATTTTGCAAAAAGCGAACCCAGTACAGCAAATTGATTCAGATGTTCAGGTTTACAATCGGCATTAAGACCAACGTCTACCAGTAACCCAAGTTTGCCATTTTCTCTCGGCATGTATGCACCAATGGTAGGACGTAAAACTCCTTCAATTGCTTTAATACTGAATAATGCACCCACCATCATTGCACCGGTATTGCCTGCGCTGATGAACGCATCCGTTTTGCCGGTAGCCAGTAACTGAAATCCGATTGCGATGGAGGATTGCTGTTTTTCTTTCAGGGCTTTGGTTGGATGCTCATTCATTTCTATCACCTGTGCCGCGTGAACGATTGAATAAGCATTCTTATCAAGCTGATGTTCGTCTGCCAGGGATTTTATTTTTTCTTCATCTCCGATAAATACAAGCTGGGCGTTGCCAGGAGAACTGCTTAAATATTCTGCTGCGCCTTTTATTGCTTCAAGCGGCGCGAAGTCGCCGCCCATCATATCTATTCCGATCTTCATTGTTTGTATGCAAACAGGAATTTTATATTTGTTTGCGGTTGAGTTTTTATAAAGGTAGGGAGATGTTGGAAGCTGGCAATCCAAAAAATTACCGGCAGGGTATGGAAATAAAAAATTCTAAACTCCAGTCCGGAATTTAGAATTAAAAATTTATTCTTTATCGATCTTAAGATCTTAAAGGCGCTTTTTCAGCAACTACTTTTCCTTTGTAAAACAACTTGCCTTCGCTTACATGTGCACGGTGACGTACATGTGTTTCGCCTGTTGTAGGATCGGTTGTCAATGTTTCAGCAACTGCTTTATAATGCGTCCTTCTTTTTGCGCTGCGTTGTTGGCTATGGCGCCTCTTGGGATTTGGCATGACTTCTTATTTTATAATTTAATATTGTTTTTAATTCTGTCCGGTCAGTTGTCTTTGAACTTTTCCAATCCTTTCCACAACTGGTTGGCATTGTTTTCTTCTTCCGGTTTAACTTCCATGCTCCTCAGTTTTTCCAGTACCTCTTTATTGCATTGCGGGCCGCCGATCTCTTCTTCCTTACAACCTTTCTGCATCGGGATGCTCAACACAACAAATTCGTATAACCAGTCATTCAGCTGCAGGTGACTTTCCGTTTGGCTGATATAATAAACATCAGGATCTTCCTCCTGCTCATTCATCACTTCGGGATCGCTTACCATCTTTACCAGCATATTGAATTCATCCCAGAGTTCTTTTGTAATGCTGTTGCCGCAACGGTCACAGATAAGATCTACCTTACCCGCAATTTCAAATTTAAGCAACATGAAACCGACTTTCTTATCCAGTTGCAATTTGATCTGAACCTTGCAATTGGTAAACTCCTTATCTTCTATTTCAGCAAAGAACTTATCATCCACTTCGTAACTAAACTCATGAACCCCGGGCTTCAATCCCACAAATGCTATCTCAAATGTACGCCTGTTAGCCATTGAGTCTGGTTTTTAAAGGAGTGCAAAGGTAAGGGGTTTTACCTGTTATTTAACTGTAAATCATGATTATTTTATCCTTTTGATGTTGAAAAGCCTTTATTTTAGGGGATTATATGATGCAATTTGTAAAAAAATACTGGAAATGGGAGTTGTTGATCCTGCTGACAATTATCATAAAGCTTTTTTCGCTGAACCATCGGCTTGTTGAGATATATTACAGCAAAGGCTTTTATCCCGGTTTCTCAAAACTGCTCCGCTTCCTTTTTGGCTGGCTTCCTTTCAGTGCCGGGGATATATTTTATGGAGTGCTGACCATCTGGATATTGGTCAGGATAACAAAAGCAATTGTTGCTTTATTCAACCGAAAAGTTACCCGTGCGGCTTTTGGAAAAGGCATTTCCCATACCTTCATGTTCCTGCTTACCATGTATGTGATTTTTAATATTTTCTGGGGCATCAATTATGACCGGCAGAATATAGCCGTACAACTGGAATTAAAGCAGGATAGTTTTAACCTGCAAAACCTGAAAGATATTAACCGGTTACTGGTAGAAAAAGTAAATACTGCAAAACAGAGCCTGGTCAATAATAACACCGTGTATCCTGATAATGCCCATCTTTTTAAAATGGTCGCAGCCGCTTATGACGAAGCGGCAAAGCAGTATCCCTTTCTTGATTATCATCCGGTTTCTTTAAAATCATCTTTATGGGGATGGATAGGAAATTATACCGGGTTCAGCGGTTATTACAATCCATTCAGTGGAGAAGCGCAGGTAAATACCAATGTGCCGCGTTTTGTGTTACCATTTACCAGTTGCCATGAAGTAGGCCACCAGCTTGGTTTTGCTAAAGAGAATGAAGCAAGCTTTGTAGGATATCTTGCTGCAGCTGCGTCAAAAGACACGCTCTTTCATTATTCAGTTTACCTGGATCTTTTTCTGTATGCCAACCGCACGCTGGCGCTGAATGGTTTTCTGCAGCATGATACAGCCATTGCAAAATTTTATAAAGATCAATTGATACAACCGGTTAAAAATGATCTGGCAGAACTACAGAAGTTTTATGATCGTCACCGCAATCCGGTAGAGCCATGGGTTAGAAAGGGCTATGCTTTTTACCTGAGACGAAATCAACAGCCACACGGACTCAGAAGTTATGATGAAGTAACGGATTTTATTATTGCGTATTATAAAAAGTATGGAAAGATTTGAGAGGAGAAGTTGTTTGTTGTTAGTTAAGTTTCCGGTTGAAAACTGATTGTAACAAGCTGAAAAAATTATTAATTCCGCTAGAAACTACCGGAATCAAAGACTCTTCAATTCCTCCGTCCATTTATCTCTTTCATCCGGACTGAATTTCCAGGGGGCGAAATTATTTTCAATATTGCTGAACATCGCATTCCATTCCTGCGGCGCATTGCTGTCTTCCATAATTAAACTTCTGCGCAATTCATTGATGATCGATAACGGCGAAATACTTACCGGGCATTCCTGCACACAGGCATTGCAGGTAGTGCAGGCACGAAGTTCTTCTACCGTAATATAATCATTGAGTAAGGTCTTTCCATCAGCCTTAAATTCTTTATTGGCTTTTATATTTTTTCCAACTTCTTCAAGACGGTCACGCGTATCCATCATAATTTTTCTCGGACTTAATAATTTACCGGTAATGTTGGCGGGGCAAGCGGCGCTGCATCTTCCACATTCGGTACAACTGTATGCATCCAGTAAATTTTTCCAACTAAGGTCCATTACATCCTTTGCGCCAAATTTCATGGGATGTGCATCAGCATTAACGGGGGCCAGTTCCGGTTGCATCATATATTTCACTTCGTCCTGCACGATGGGCATATTATCCATCTTACCCACTGTTTCAAGTCTTGCATAATATGCATTTGGAAATGCCAGCATGATGTGCAGATGTTTGCTGTAAGGCAGATAATTGAGAAAAGCAAAAATGCCAATGATATGCAGCCACCAACAAGTGCGCTCAATGATCATCAGCGTGTGTGAATCAACACCTGAAAAAACGGGAGCAATCAATCCTGAGAAAATAAAATTACCGGTATTGTGATAGTGTTCTGCATGTTGTAATTGCAAAGCCCTGTCAGCACTGTTCATCGTCAGGAACAAGGTCATTAAAATAATTTCTGTGATAAGAATATAATTGGCATCGCTACGCGGCCATCCATTCAGATCTTTGCTGATAAAACGTTTCAGTTTAATAATATTTCTTCTGCATAAAAAAACAACGCAGACAAAAATTACTCCAACAGCCAGAATTTCAAAAAAGTTGATGAGGAAAGTATAAAAGGAACCAAGTGGTCCGAAGAAAAGACGATGCGCACCCAATAAACCATCGAGACCGATTTCCAGCACTTCAATATTAATGATGATAAATCCTGCATAAATAACAAAGTGCATGATGGCCACCAATGGATTCCTGAACATTTTTTTCTGACCGAATGCAAGGAGCAACAGATTGCGCCAGCGCGCTGCTTTATTATCGGTAAGGTCTTCGTCTTTACCCAGCAATATATTGCGGCGTATATTTAAAATATTTTTTGTAAAAAGAAAAACAGCAAAGCCTGCAATGAGTAAAAATATGATCTGTGGAATTAAATGCATAGCAGCAAAGTTATACCGCTAAGATAAATACATTTTGCCATGGATGGCACGGATTTACACTGAAATACAAATACAGTTAGCCACGAATGTCACCAATAGCCACGAATGAATCCAAATAAGACAATAACATGGTCCATTGCCTGCCAACTTTTTTTCTTTACTTAAAACCTATAACTTACAACCTATAACTTGAAACATGAGCAACAGAAATTATATTCTTTCCAAAGAGATCGCCAATAAAAAACTGCAACGCATGGCCATGCAGGTGGCAGAAGAAAATTATTCTGAACAGGAGATCGTGATCATCGGTATAAAAGACAATGGACTTACCATCGCAAAAAAGATTGCGGCATTATTAAATGATACGTTTAAAGGAAATATTCAGTTGCTTGAACTCAATCTCAATAAACGCAATCCGGGTATTATTTCCATAGAACCACTTATTGATTTTGATAACAGGAACGTATTGCTGGTAGATGATGTGGCCAACAGCGGCAAGACCATGTTGTACGCCATGAAACCCTTGCTGGAAAAGCATCCTGCACGCATACAAACCATGGCACTGGTAGAGCGCACACATAAATTATATCCTGTTGATGTTGACTATGTTGGCATCTCCACTGCAACTACAATGGAAGAACATATTTTTGTGGAGGTGGAAAATGAGGAGGTTGTTGGAGCTTATTTAATTAAAGAAATTGATAATTGATAATGGATAATTCCTTCAATTCGTAACTGCATTTTCAATATCTACATCGCCGAAGCCAAACCTCTTGAACTTTTTAAATTTCTTGAACGTCTTAAATCTTTTAAACCTCTTAAACCTCTTAAACTTTTAAACGTTTTAAACGCCTGCTTAAAAAGTAATCCCGTTTATTTTAAATGATCCGTTGCTCAGTTCCAGTGAAGGCGTTGGAAATTTAAATGCACTCAGAAAAATAAATAAATATTTTATTCCTTTCTTATTCGTTTTGATTCTCGTGAAATCAACATCAGGTGCAAGATACCATTGACGGTAACGCTTGATATCTCTCCTGTCAAAATTGACGTTGCCGAGTTTGTCTTTACCGATATTTTCATTGGCACCAAACATACCTTCTGCACCATAACCAACGGCCACCGATAACCAGCGCGGCAATTTCGTTTGCGAGAAAAATGATTTGATATTGGCACTCGCCCAGTAAGTTTGTGCGTTGTAATCTTTCAGTGAACGTTCGGCAAAACTGCTTCCGAATAATTCATTGGCACGTTGGTTTAACTGCGCGTCGCCATAATCTTTTTTATGAAAAGAAAATTTCAGTTTGACGCGCTGATCATTCCACCCAAGTTGCTGTGCTGTTACAATACCGCTTCCTAAAATATTTGCACTGAAATCACCCCAGCTCCAGCCCCATTGAGAACTGAAGCCATCCAGTGTTTCAATGATTGTCTGGTAAACCGCGCCGCTCAATCCGCCATAAAGGAACCTTTTTTTTCCGGCGATACCCGTATAGCGCCACATTTCAATGCCCGCCACGCTTTCAGAATAGGCACTGAACATGTGGCCAACCTTATCTACCTGCAGCCATTCTTTATTGTCATTGAAAGTATGGAAGCCTGTTCGCGGATAACCGGCATACCACGTTTTATTCAAGCCATACATTATTGTTCCGTAAGCAATGATATTTCCCGCGACGATGATCTTTACGCGGTGATGAATTTGTTTTTCAGTTAAGATATTATCTGACGAGAGTGCTTTATGTGTGTAAAATATGAAATGAGGCGTATCAACATTTGCTGCTGCATAATTTTTTAGATTACTGCTATCCTGCGCTGATGAATGAAAAGAAGTAGTTAGAATAAAAGCTGTAAAAAAAAAGCCCAATAAAGCTGCCGGCGTACAAGAGTGCGACGCCACCGAGGTTCCACATTGAGCTGTCCGCCGGGTAAAAAATAAATTCATATAAATGTAAAAATACGTGGATTGATGTTAATCAAATTTTAATAACTTCATCGTTCAAATAAACATGATATGGATAATATACGTGAAAAAGTAAATGCCTGGTTGAATGGAAACTATGACCAGCAAACGAAAGATGCTATTACACAATTGCAGAAAGATAATCCTGCTGACCTGGAAGATGCTTTTTATAAAAATCTGGAATTCGGAACGGGCGGTCTGCGCGGTATTATGGGCGTGGGTACCAACCGCATGAATAAATATACTGTCGGCATGGCTACGCAGGGTTATGCGAATTATCTCAGGCAATGTTTCCAGGGCGAGATCAAAGTGGCGATCGGCCACGACAGCCGCAACAACAGCCGCTTCTTTGCTGAAACAACTGCCAATATTTTTGGTGCCAATGGCTTTAAAGTTTTTTTATTTGAATCATTGCGCCCGACTCCTGAATTAAGTTTTGCGATCCGTCATCTTGGTTGCAAAGGCGGTGTTGTTTGTACTGCCAGCCATAATCCCAAAGAATACAATGGCTACAAAGCTTATTGGGATGATGGTGCACAGATGGTTCCTCCGCATGATAGCAATGTGATTAAAGAAGTAGAAAAAATTGCTTCGGTGGATGATGTGAAATGGACCGGTGGGGAAGCGAACATTACCATCATCGGAAAAGAAATGGACGATGCTTATCTCACGATGGTAAAAGGATTGAGTGTTTATCCGGAAGTGTGCGCCGCACAGCACGATCTTAAAATTGTTTATACGCCCATTCATGGATCGGGTATCATGCTGGTACCTGGTGCATTGCAGCGGTTTGGTTTTGATAATGTTCATATTGTTGAGAAACAAAAAACGCCCGATGGGAATTTCCCGACAGTCAATTATCCCAATCCGGAAGAAAAAGAAACCATGAGCATTGGTTTGAAAGAAGCCGAAGATCTGAATGCAGATATTTTATTGGGAACCGATCCGGACAGTGACCGCGTAGGCATTGGTTTAAAAAATACCAAAGGGGAATGGATCCTCATGAATGGCAATCAGACGGCCATGCTTGCATTTAATTATATGATCGAAGCCCGCAAGACAAAAGGCATTGCACAGGCAAATGATATGGTGATCAAAACAATTGTTACAACAGATATGATTGATAAGATCGCCGCGGCGAATGGTGTTTCCTGTTACAATGTGCTCACCGGTTTCAAATGGATCAGTTCCATGATCCTTGCAAAAGAAGGCAAAGAAAAATATATCATCGGTGGTGAAGAAAGTTTTGGTTTAATGATCGGCGACCAGATCCGTGATAAAGATGCCGTAAGTGCCGTGGCTTTGATTTGCGAGATGGCAGCATATGAAAAAAATAAAGGCCGCAGTCTGTACGACAAATTGCTTGATCTGTATGTGCAGTATGGTTTTTACAAAGAGAACCTGGTAAGCATTACCAAAAAAGGAATGAATGGTGCTGCAGAAATTGCTGACATGATGAAAGGCTATCGCGATAATCCTCCTTCAACCATCAATGGAAGTGCCGTTGTAAAATTGCTGGATTATGATCTGCAGACCGGAAAAAATTTACAGACCGGGGAAAGCTGGACGCTTGATCTTCCCAAAAGCAATGTATTGCAATTTATATTGGCCGACGATACCAAGATCAGCGCCAGGCCCAGCGGTACAGAACCGAAGATCAAATTTTATTTCAGCGTACATGCAAAACTTGATAATGTTGCCGATGCAGAAAAAGTAGAGAAAGAGTTAGATGATAAGATCAATAAGATCGTAGAAGAAATGAAATTGAAATAGTCTGAACCGTCTGAAGTCAAAAGTCAAAATTAAAAAATTTAATTCATAACAGGATGTCGTTTAGTCAACGCTCTTTAAACCGGTATTTTTTTTACTTTTTACTTTTGACTTTTTTATTCGTACAAATTCACGTCACTTAATATTTAATTCCTGAAATTCGTGTCTGCAATGAGAAAATACGAAGACACATACCGCCACAAGGGATTAAGAAAAAAATTAATTGAACTGCTCCGGCAAAAAGGTATCACGGATGAAAATGTGCTGGAAGCCATGAACAATATTCCCAGGCATTTTTTTTTAGACAGCGCCTTTGATGAAATTGCTTATGAGGATCGTGCCTTTCCCATTGCAGAAGAGCAAACCATTTCACAACCTTATACTGTTGCTTACCAGTCGCAGTTATTGCAGGTTAAACCTTACGATAAAATTCTGGAAATAGGAACGGGGAGTATTTATCAATCCACAGTCCTGGCAGAAATGAGTGCAGCGGTTTATACGATCGAACGTCAGAAAAAATTATTTGAAAAGACTAAACAGTTTATTTTCAGAAGTAAATATCCCTCCATTAAATTTTTTTATGGCGATGGTTATGAAGGCTTACCTACTTATGCGCCTTTTGATAAAGTGATCATCACCGCAGCTGCGCCATTCATTCCGCCCAAACTGATTGCACAATTAAAAATCGGTGGCCGCATGATCATTCCTGTTGATGCCGGTGAGAGTCAGCAGATGCTGCGCCTTACTAAAAATGCTGACGGAACATTCAGTGAAGAGGTCTTTGCTAATTTTTCTTTTGTTCCAATGCTGACGGGGAAGAATGATTGATTGTTAACTTCTGGATGATTAAAAATTAATGATTAATAATTAATAATTCCTTTAGATTGAATAGTCTAACGTTATTTAAGGTAATTCCAAATTTAAAAAATCATTCATCATTAATTATTAATCATTAATTCTAAACAATATATTTGTACATGCGTTTTTTTTCAAAATTCGTTTTCATCTGTAATCTTTGTTTTATTGCTGTCATTGTGATGCGTTTTGTAGAAATGCACAAAACAAAGGCCGGCAACCGCGACGCAATCATTCCGCTTCCTTTTGTGGAAGGCACATTGGCCCTGCTCGGCTACATGGCGATTATCCTCAATTTTGTTTTTTTACTGACGGCCATCATTATGAAACTGTCACGCAAAGCCTGGACCTTTCAAAAATGGATTTTCTGGATTAACTTACTGTTCTTCTTCTTGCAAATATATTTCCATCTATTTTATAACGGATGATACAGAACATACTTAAAGACAAACCGACCAAGCTGTTCATATTCTTTGCAGCATTCTTTGTAGCCAATGCATTAATAGCAGAATGTATCGGAACCAAAATATTTTCCCTGGAGAAATTATTCGGTATGCATCCATCCAGTTTTAGTTTGTTCGGAGAAAAGGGATTGTCTGTAAGCCTTACCTGTGGCGTGCTGCTGTGGCCCCTGGAATTTATCATGACGGATATCGTGAATGAATATTACGGACCGAAAGCGGTGCGGCGCATTTCTTATACTGCGGTTGGATTGATCGCTTATGCATTTCTGATGTTCTATCTTTCTATGGGTTTGCCGCCTGCCGATTTCTGGTATGGAACAGGCGTTAAAGATGGTGTGCCCGATATGGCGAAAGCATACAATTCAATTTTCGGTCAGGGCATGTGGATCATACTCGGAAGTCTCGCTGCATTTCTCGTGAGCCAGATCGTTGATGTGACTGTATTTCATAAAATCAAAAAAGTTACCGGCGAAAAAAAAGTGTGGTTAAGAGCAACAGGCTCTACCATTATTTCGCAGCTGGTGGATAGCTTTATTGTTTTGTTCATCGCTTTTAAATTGGGCAAAGACTGGAGCTGGCAATTGGTATTTGCAATCTGCCTGATCAATTACGCCTACAAATTCACGATGGCAATTATTTTAACGCCGGTCATTTATTTTGTTGAACACCGCATTGAAAAATATTTAGGACATGAGGTTGCCAGGAAAATGAAAAATGCTGCGATGGGCAAAGCAGAAGAGTAACAGACAACTTATAATCAATCCCTCTCTTCACTAATAGTTTCATCATGAAAACGATCACATCTTTATTATTATTTGCTGTAATTCCATTTGCAATGACAGCTCAGAACAATGTACAAAAGCTGCAGCCCGTAAGGCTTTCCATTTTTAAAAACGGAACTTATTTTGTAAAAAAAGAAGCACAGGTTAAAATTGAGAATAATGCTTTCTCTATCCCTGCACCCACGAATGTATTAATGGGCAGCTATTGGCTTGCAGCCGGCAAAGAAAGCATTATCAAATCGATCGTATTGTCGCAGGATAGTTTCCGGGTTGAAACAAAAGCAACCGGAATTGCTGATTATCTGAAAGCAAATCTCAATAAAAAGATCAAGCTGCAGGAGTATAGCTATTTCTCCGATTCTCTCAGCCTGACCGGCATCCTGCTTGATTATGATGAACAGAGCCGCATTGCAAAAATTAAAATTGGCGATGGTGAAATTGTGGTGCTGAATGTGAGTGAATATAAAAAACTGACCGTTAATGCAGACAATACTTTAAAAGCATGGACCGACAGTTTTGCAGTGGTTGCAAAAATAAATGTCAAACCAGGGATATCTTCTACAATGGCTTCATCCTTTGCTTTGGAAAAAGGAATTCAATGGTATCCTTCTTATCTTTTAAAAATTGTAAATGATAAAGAAGCAAAGTTGGAAATGAAAGCAACGATCATCAATGGTAGTGATGAATTTAAAAATGCGGATATTGACCTGGTGATCGGCACACCGGAAATGTTTTACGGCCAGCAGCTGGACCCGGTATGTCTGGGTTATCTGCATGGACAAATCTTTGAACCAACGACCTATGATAACAATACATTTCAATTAAATACATCCGCGATAAGCAACCAATCCTATTACACGGTAAATTCTCCGGCGCCCGCTGCGAATAGTTCCACAGACGGAGGTAACGATGGTGAGAAACTGGAAGATCTTTATTTTTTCAAAATGGGAAAAATGGATCTTTTAAAAAATGCACATGTCATCATTCCTGTTGCGGCTAACACTGTACAATACCAGGATATTTACACAGCGGAGGTACCAACACAGATTGCAGATGCTGAGGCAGAAGCAGGAATTCCGGTGTTGCATAATTTCAGGATCACTAACAGCAGTGATGCACCTTTAACCACCGGCTCTGTTTTGGTGATGAATCAGAATGAATTGCCGATGGCGCAATCCCAACTGAAATACACGTCTGTTAAAGGTATCACGGATATTCTGCTGGCCAAAGCAATTGATGTAAAAGTAAAAAATGAAGAGGTCGAAAATAAACGTGAGGCAAGTACAAAGAAAAACAGTGACAATGAATTTTACGACAAAGTATTGTATAAAGGAACCGTGAGCATTGTAAACTACCAGGCTAAAAAGATTGTCATCAAAGTAAAAAAATATTTACAGGGCCAACCCGGAGATGCCAATCTCAATGGGAAAATAAAAAAAACAATTACAGATGATAACGATTCTGTAAATGCAAGCGCAGTCATTGAATGGGAAGTTGAATTACTGCCCGGACAAAAGAAGGAACTTACCTACACGTATACTTCTTATAAAAAGTGATCCTATAAAATTTCAAGATTATTTTTTTGGTTTAGATGTTTATCAATATATAATTATTGAGAATAGTGCCCGCCCGGCCAGGCCGTTCGGACGGGGCTACCTAAGTTAAGACTGCTATTATGTTTTTTTTGGCGAAAAGACGGGAAGCCGGTAAGAATACAATC
Source organism: Ferruginibacter sp. (assembly GCA_040003235.1). GTDB lineage: Bacteria > Bacteroidota > Bacteroidia > Chitinophagales > Chitinophagaceae > Ferruginibacter. Next base: position 23,336 of record JBDUCW010000045.1, read on the forward strand.
GGATTTATATTTTGCGTTTGTATTTGATCATCAAATTACCAAATTACCAAATCACCAAATCAATTTCAGCCGTTAATTAACTGGTCAATCGCCGCATGTACTTTCTCAAATTCAAAAGAAGCAATTGTTTGCTGCATATTCTTTTTGATCTGCGCGGTACAAAGATTACCAATGCTTCCTTCATGTGTATGATGAATGTTGGTATCATACAAAAAATTTCCTGACTCAATATCAAGCCCTACTTTTTTATATGCATCCCTGAAAGGCATTCCCTGCAATACCAGCTTGTTCACTTCCTCTACACTGAAAATATATTTGTATTTTTCATCCTGCAGAATATCTTTTTTTACTTCCATGTTGGACAACATCAGCCCGGCCATTTCAATACAATCACGTAATGTTTTAAATGCCGGAAACAAATGTTCTTTCAATAACTGCAGATCGCGGTGATAACCTGATGGAAGATTCGTTGTCATCATCATGATTTCATTCGGCAATGCCTTGATGCGGTTACAATGCGAACGGATCAATTCAAATACATCCGGATTTTTTTTGTGCGGCATAATGCTGCTGCCTGTTGTCAGCTCCCCAGGAAAACTGATGAAACCGAAATTCTGATTGAGGTATAAACAGGCGTCCATGCTGAGTTTGCTGAGTGTATCGGCAATATTGGCCAATGCCATAGCAATGATGCGTTCTGTTTTACCGCGACCCATTTGTGCATACACCACATTATAATTCAATTCTTCAAAGCCGAGCAATTCTGTGGTCATTGTTCTGTTGATCGGGAATGAAGAACCGTATCCGGCTGCAGAACCAAGCGGATTTTTATTCAACACATCATAGGCAGCTTTGATAGTGATCATATCATCGGAAAGACTTTCTGCATAAGCCCCCAGCCACAAACCAAAAGAGGAGGGCATGGCCAGTTGAAGATGCGTATAGCCCGGTAAAAGATGGTCTTTAAATTTTTCGCTTTGCGATTGCAGCAGGTCAAAAAAAGAAAAAATGGTTTTTACGGTCTCTTCTGTTTCACTTCTTAAAAATAACCTGATGTCAACCAGCACCTGGTCATTACGGCTGCGGGCGCTGTGAATTTTTTTACCGGTATCACCCAGTTTGTTCGTCAGCAATAATTCAACCTGCGAATGAATATCTTCTACATCATCCTGCAATACAAAATTTCCGGCAGCGATTTTTTTATAAATATTTTTCAATTCGGATTGCAGACTCAGCAGTTCATCTTTCGATAAAAGCCCAACTGATTCCAGCATCTGAATATGCGCAAGCGAACCCAATACATCAAAGGCTGCAAGGTATTGATCCATTTCACGGTCGTTGCCAACAGTGAAGACGTCTACAGAAGCGAGTGATATTTTTTCTTTTTGCCACAACTTCATTAGAGAGTATTTAAATGGTGGAGGATGTTATTTATTTGTTGCATTATAAACTTTGCTTAATGGATAATTGATAATGGATAATTGATAATTCTTTCAATCCGAAAACTCTTTTTAATGGGGGTGAAAACATTAAACAACTTAAACGATTGAACGATGTACTACCGAATTGAAAAAACCTTTTGAACCTTTTGAACTTATGGAACCTATTAAACAACTTAAGTAATCCCCTGCAATATCTGAATGTACGTTGAAATCCCTTCTTCAATCTCACGGAGATAAATAAACTCATCAGCAGTATGACTTCTTGCACTGTCGCCGGGTCCGCACTTCAATGCAGGAAAAGGCATGAGTGCTTTATCAGAACAGGTAGGAGAGCCGTAAGCCGTTTTACCTAAACTGATTGCCGATTGTACAATAGGATGCGACATATCAATTTTGGTCGAACGCATTCGTAAACTCCGGGGCTTTACTTCGCAACTCACATTTTGTTTTACAATCGAAATGATCTCTTCATGCGTGTATTCATCCGTAACGCGGATATCGGCAACAAAATTACAAACAGCCGGCACCACATTGTGCTGTTTGTTTTCTGTGTTGATAACGGTGATGCTCATTTTTACCGCTCCGAGTGTTGCAGATATTTTTGGAAAAGAAAATGTACGGAACCATTCAATATCTTTTAATGCTTTATAAATCGCATTGTCTCCTTCTTCTCTTGCAGCATGCCCGGCTTTACCATGACTTATACAATCCAGCACCAGCAAGCCTTTTTCAGCAACTGCAAGATTCATCAGAGTTGGTTCACCAACTATACCACCCCCGACCCCTGAAGGGGAGGCCGCGAAGTACCCAGCCGTGATATTTGTAAAATGTTCATTTTGCAGCAAGGACTCAATGCCATTGAAACCACTGATCTCTTCTTCGGCAGTTGCGGCAATTACAATATTGAACTTCAAATCTTTTTTATCATGAAAATATAAAAATGCGGCGATCAATGAGACGAGGCAACCACCGGCATCGTTACTGCCAAGGCCGAATAATTTTCCATCTTCAACAACCGGATCAAAAGGATCTTTTGTGTATTGGGGATTTGGTTTTACGGTATCGTGATGAGAGTTCAGTAAAACAGTTTGCTTTGCTGCATCAAAATATTTGTTGACAGCCCAGATATTATTCAGGTGTCGGTTGGTAATTACATCTCTTGTTTTTAGAAAATTTTCAATCGCATCAGCAGTTTTATCTTCTTCCTTGCTGAATGAAGGAATGGCAATCAGTTCTTTTAATAAACCGATCGCGTCCTGCTGTAATATTTTTATTGAATCATTCATTGATAATGGTTGTGCCAGCGGTTCCTGCAATCAGTTCCTCCAGTTGTTCTGCTTTTCCTATGATCACTTTTTTTACGCCAGCCTTCAATGCGGCGAAAGCATTGTCGAGTTTCGGGATCATGCCCGCAAATATTTTCTGATCTGTTTTTAATTGCTGATAAAATGCAGGACCGAGTTTTTCAATTACAGTCTGATCATCATTTGCATCCAGCAATACACCTGCTTTTTCAAAAGAATAAACCAGGCTCACCTCATACAACTCACTCATCGCTTTAGCAGTTTCCTGTGCAATCGTATCTGCATTGGTATTTAATAAAGATCCTTTGCCGTCGTGCGTGATTGGGGCAAATACAACGGCAATATTTTTTTCCAGCAATAAAGCGCAGGTATCTGTTGCAAATTCATTTTCTTTCACATCGCCCACAAATCCGTAGTCAATTTCTTTTACCGGACGTTTCATTGCCGGGATCATATTGGCATCAGCACCGGTAAGTCCAATTGCGTTGCAGCCATAGGATTGTAATTGAGCAATAATTTTTTTATTGATCAGTCCTGCATATACCATTGTTACCAGGTCAATTGTTGCAGCATCGGTGATCCTTCTTCCATCCACATATTTTGATTCAATGTCCAGTTGCTCACCGATCTTAGTTGCAATTTTTCCACCACCATGAACTAAAATCTTTTTTTCTTTGATCGCAGCAAAGCTTTTTAAAAATGATACAAGTTTTAATTCATCATCAATGATGTTTCCGCCAATTTTTATAATGACCAGGCCCCCGTCCCCTGAAAGGGAGTTATTTATAGATTTCACTTTTTCTTCAGGCACTTGTATTGCCATAATAGTTTCTTTTATTTTTTGTAAAACTTTATCTATATTTTCAAAAACATCATTGTTGGTAAATCTTAAAATAGTTATTCCAAAATCTTTGATATTCGTCTCACGAATTGCATCATTCCTTTTACTTCCTCAGCAAGATGATAACCACCATCCAGTTCAATAACCAATTTTACAGCATGGCAATAAAAATCTGCCACATAAATTGAAAGTGGATGTTGCCTTCTGAATTTCAACTTCCATTCATTAATATGAATTGCTTCCCACAATACTTTTTCGGCAGGGGTCATCCGTGCCCTAAGCTCCTGAGCTTTCTCAAAAATTAAATTACCTGCACCATAAAACATATTCCACCTCATAATACCTTTCCTCACAATTATTTTTTACACTTCTATAGAAATATTCCCCGTTAAATAACTTCCCTTCGGGGGTCGGGGGTTAATATTGCTGCGATCACCGCCTGTGCCGCCCAAACCCGGTTGCCGGCCTGTTGTGTAACAATACTGCTGCTGCTGTCAAGTATCTCATCACTTAGTTCAACATTTCTTCTTACAGGAAGACAATGCATCACTTTTGCAGGGTTGGTAAGTTTTAATTTTTCTTCTGTCAACATCCATTCGGGATCATTGCTGTAAATTTTTCCGTAATCGGTATAGGTACTCCAGTTTTTTACATACACAAAATCTGCATCTTTCAATGCTTCGTCCTGGTTATGCGTGATGGTTGCACCTGTTGTATATTTTTCACTCAATTCATAATCTTCGGGATGCGCAATTACAAAATCTGCTTTGCCCCAGGCATTGATCCATTCTGCAAATGAATTGGCCACGCATTGTGGTAATGGTTTGATATGCGGTGCCCAGGTCAATACAACCTTCGGCCGTTTTAGGTTTAAGGTTGAAGGTTTAAGGTCAGCCCCTAATAATTCAGTGATTGTGATAATGTCGGTTAGGCTCTGCAATGGATGCAGCGTTGCGCTTTCGAGGCTGATCACCGGAACACCGGCATACTGAACAAAAGAATTAATTACAAGTTCGCTGTAATCATCTTCACGGTTTTTCAAAGAAGGAAAAGTGCGGATGCATAAAATATCAAAATAATTTCCCAATACCGGCGCGGCATCTTTTACATGTTCAACTGTATTGCCGCTCATGATGGCTCCGTCTTCAAACTCAAGTGCCCAGCCTTCCTTATCTACATTAAACACAATGGCTTTCATTCCGAGATTTTCAGCAGCTACCTGTGTGCTCAAACGGGTACGCAGACTCGGATTTAAAAACAATAATCCAATGCGCTTATTGTTGCCGAGCAATTTATCCTTAAAAGGATCAGCCTTATAAGCGAGTGCCATTGATACCAACGCATCCATATCTGAAACGTCTTCAACAGAAATGAAATTTTTCATCTTTAAGTTTAACAGGTTTAAAAGTTCAAATGTTCAAAAAGTTAATAAGATTGATAATGTTGATAGAGGTTACGATTTGAAAAAATTCTTAACTCTTAATTCTTAATTCTTGACTCAGGACTTCTAACATCTCTCCAACTTCTTCTTTCAATTCTTTTATAAATAATTTTGCATCTTCCATGGATAAAGCCAATGAAGGCAACAGCCTGATAACATTGGGTTTGGACTCACCGGTAAATATTTTTTTCTTCCAGAGCAAATTCTTTTTCAGGTCTTTCAAATTATCGGGTACATCAAAACCGATCATCAATCCTTTGCCTCTTACATTCTGTAACTGCGGAATATTTTTTAATTCTGTCATTAAATAATTGCCGACGTTTTCCGCATTCGCCATCAGTTTATTTTCTTCAATTACTTCCAGTACTGCCAATGCCGCTGCGCAGGCAAGATGATTACCACCAAATGTAGTTCCGAGCATGAAAAATTTTGGCTGTAGGTGCGGTGCAATCGAAATGCCTGCCACAGGAAATCCGTTGCCCATGCCTTTTGCCATGGAATAAATATCTGCATTCACTTCCGCAAAATCATGACTGTAAAATTTTCCACTTCTTCCATAACCGCATTGCACGGCATCGGCGATGTATACAGCGCCATATTCATCGCACAGACTTCTGATCTTTTTCAGGAAATCAATAGTTGCTACATTAATACCTCCCACACCCTGGATGCCTTCGATGATCACTGACGATATTTCATTGCCCTGTTCTTTAAAACAAGTCTCCAGTGCCGTTATATCATTGAAAGGAAGAAAGATTACATCCTCCGTTTCATTTACCGGAGCCGAATAATTTTTATTGTCCGTTACTGCTACAGCCAAAGAAGTGCGGCCGTGAAAAGATTTATTAAAAGCAATAATTTTTTTTCTGCCATTGTGAAACGAGGCCAGCTTCAATGCATTTTCATTGGCTTCCGCACCTGAGTTACAAAGGAATAACTGGTAGTCATTTTTACCACTTACTTTTCCCAGTTTATCTGCAAGTTCCTGTTGGATCGGAATACGGATCGAATTGGAATAAAAAGCAATTTTGTTTAACTGATCTTCTATACACTGCACCCAGTATTTGTTGGTATGGCCGATACTGATCACCGCATGGCCGCCGTACATGTCGAGGTATTTTGTACCGGCATCATCCCATACATAAGAGCCTTCTGCTTTTACGATGTTGATGTCGTTGATGGGATATACATTGAAGAGAACCATATGTTTTACGTTTTACGTTTTACGTTATACGTTTTAAGTCAGTACTCAAAAATTTAATCAGCTTTTCTGACTTTGCTGATCAGTGATATAAGCATCGCTTTTATCTTGTTAATTCGATCAAGGAGCTGTTGAAAAACTTCCAGATCTATGTATTGAAGATCTTTTGACAGAATCAAGAAATATTCTGATTCATTAGCTGATCCAAGAGCGATATTTAAGAACTTTGCGAAATCATTATCGCCATTTTTCCCACAGCCTTCGGCAATATTTGCTGGAATAGATGAAGACGCTCTCCGCATCTGACTTACCAAGCCATACATTTCACTTTTAGGAAATTGTACAGTTGCTTTATAAATCTGAACCGTAAATAAATGAGCGTCATTCCAAACTTTTAGATTTTTATAGTTTTGCATGAGTGATGTCTTTACAGACATAAATTACACCCAGAAAAAAATCTAAACAACGTTTTAAAACGGACCCTAAATGTTTTTACAGTTACGTAAAACGTATAACGTATTACGTAAAACTGCTAAAAAGAACTTGCTTTTAATTTTAATCCCGCCGTTTCTTCCAAACCAAACATCAAATTCATATTTTGCACCGCCTGTCCGCTGGCGCCTTTTAATAAATTGTCCATCACTGAATGAACCACCAGCATTGTTCCAACTTTTTCGAGTTGTATAATGCATTTGTTTGTGTTCACCACCTGTTTTAAAAAGATGGGTTCTTTACTGATATGCGTAAAAGGCTGACCGGAATAAAAATCAATGAATAATTTTTCAAGTTCCGTTTTTTCTTCATCGCAATGCAATTGCGAACTGATGAAAATGCCTCTTGTAAAATCTCCCCGCCATGGAACAAAATGTAAACCCCCGTCCCCTGAACCCCCATCCCCTAAAGGGGCGTATGAAGGTTTCAGTTGTTGAATCGATTGATTGATCTCACCGAGATGTTGATGCGTTAATGTTTTGTATGCCTGAATATTATTTGCACGCCAGCTGAAATGTGAAGTGGCTGCTAAGCCTTGTCCAGCACCGGTGCTGCCTGTGATGCCGGTTGTATACACATCTTTCAGTAAACCTGCTTTAGCCAAAGGCAATAAACCCAGTTGAATGGCTGTAGCGAAACAACCTGGATTGGCAATATTATTTGCAGATCTGATCGCTGCTTTATTTAATTCGGGAAGGCCGTATACAAAGCTACGGGTTGCCAGCTGCGAGCTTTGAGTGAGGCGAAAATCATTCGCTAAGTCAATGATCTTTATTTTTTCGTGAATATTATTTTCTTCCAGAAATTTTTTCGATTCACCATGACCGAGACAAAGAAACAGTACATCAATAGTTCCATTCACAAAAGCTGTATTGTCATTTGTAAATAAAAGATCGGTATCTCCCAACAGATCCTGGTGCACTGAATGCACAGGTTTGCCCGCACTGCTTTTGCTATGTATCAATTCAAGCGATACATCAGGATGATTGAGCAATAATCGGATCAACTCTCCGCCTGTATAACCTGCTGCGCCGATGATTCCGGTTTTTATCATGTTTTTACTTTGTTAGTTTCTAAATCGTTTAAAAATTCAAAAGGTTTAAAGGTTAAATACTGTATCGAATTGAAAAAATTATCAACTATCAATTATCCATTATCAATTAAACAATATTATAAGAAGCAACAAATAAAAAACTAAACTCCGTCATTTACAGAGTTCCAAATAGAAACCTGGTTACCAAATATTTTACTGAAACCTCTTACATCATTTCCTGTAAAGCCAGTGTTCATTTCTCCGTATTTGCCGAATTTACTATTCATCAGATCAAATTCACTTTCGATACCGGTGACCTGAAAACGATAGGGGAGCAGTTGAACAAAAACAGTTCCTGTTACATTGTGCTGACTGTTTTCAAAAAAAGCTTCAATATCTCTCATAACAGGATCCAGTATCTGCCCTTCGTGCAGCCAGTTTCCATAAAATAAGGCGAGCTGATCTTTCCAGTTCAGTTGCCATTTAGTGAGTACGTGTTTTTCCAATGCATGATGTGATTTCAAAATGATCATTGGTGCGGCTGCTTCAAAACCAACACGGCCTTTAATACCAATGATGGTATCGCCAACATGAATATCACGGCCAATTCCGTAAGGCCCTGCAATGCTTTGTAGATATTGTATGGCCAAAGAAGGATGATCAAATGTTTTACCATCTACCGAAGTCAATTCTCCTTTACTAAATCCTAATTCCAGATTCCTTTCTTCACTCGCCGTAACCTGCGTAGGCCATGCTTCTTCAGGCAGCATGCCTTTGCTGTTCAATGTTTCTTTTCCACCAACGCTTGTTCCCCATAAACCTTTGTTGATAGAATACATGGCCTTTTCAAAATTGATCTCAACACCCTTTTCTTTCAGGTAAGTAATTTCCTGCTCACGGCTCAATTTGAGATCACGTATTGGCGTAATGATCTCAACTCCGGGAATCATTATATGAAAGATCATATCAAATCTTACCTGGTCATTGCCGGCTCCTGTACTTCCATGAGCCACTGCATCCGCACCTATTTTTTTAACATGCTCCGCAATGTGTAATGCCTGGCTCAATCTTTCTGCACTTACACTTAATGGATAGGTATTATTTTTTAAGCAATTACCAAACACCAGATATTTGATGATACGATCGTAGTAACCTTTTACTGCATCAACAGTGGTATGTGTTTTTACGCCGAGTTTATAAGCATGCGCTTCGATCTTTTTTAATTCATCTTCAGAAAATCCGCCGGTATTTACAATCACTGAATGCACTTCATAGCCTTTTTCTTCACTGAGATATTTTACACAGTAAGTGGTATCAAGTCCGCCGCTAAAACCCAAAAGTACTTTCTTGCTCATGTTATAAAATAAAAATTAAAAATTAAAAAAATGAAATGATTTTGATTTGTGAGAACCACCAGCGCCACCATCTTTATCCTTATCTTTTTTAAGGAATGGTTTAAGCAATTGATGTTTGAAACGTAATAATCTTTCAAAGATGTTTTTATTCTCTTCAAAGAATTGTTTTGTTTCTTCGGGTTCATAATGATCTTTGGGATCATATAACATAGCCGTACACATGCAGTTCTTTCTTTCCTTGCTCATGAGTATTTCATAATTGACACAACTTTTGCAACCGGCCCAGAAAGTTTCGTCCTGCGTCAACTCAGAATAAGTAACGGGTTCATAACCGAGGTCTGAATTTATTTTCATTACGGCAAGGCCTGTGGTCAGTCCGAATATTTTTGCGTGGGGATATTTTTCCCTGCTGAGCTTAAATACTTTTTCTTTGATGGATTTGGCCACACCGCTCTTGCGGTATTCAGGTGCCACGATGAGGCCACTGTTGGCTACATATTCACCTTCCCAGGTTTCAATATAACAGAAACCTACCCAGCCACCGTCTTCGGTAAGAGCGATTACTGCTTTGCCTTCTTTCATTTTTTCGGCAACATATTCAGGACTTCTTTTGGCGATGCCGGTACCACGTGCAAGGGCACTCTGTTCCATTTCATCGGTTATTGTCTTTGAATAATGTATGTCATCTGCTGTTGCAGTGCGGATAATAATATGCTGATGGTCCACTATGTTTAAAAGAATTAAAATTAAAAGAGGGATAACCAATCCTTACTGAGCGTCGAAGGAAATATTCACTGATAGGGGCTGTGGTGAGGGCTCGGCCTATCAGTACCCAGGTCGCAGGCGTCGGATGCCCGGAGCAGAAAAAATAAAACCCACTGCTGTAAAACCAGCTACAACAGTTGTGGTATGTATCTTATTTTTTTTCACTGAATGAACGTTTAGATTACTTTGAAGTGTAAAAGTATTTATTTTTTCATTAAACAAGGTCAAAAAGAATAATTAATTAAGCC
>JBDUCW010000149.1:0-10667 GCA_040003235.1 Ferruginibacter sp.
AAAAAGAAACAAAAGCACTAAAAATATTTGCAGAAAATATAAATCAGATCGTAGAAAGGGAAAAACTGATGAAAGAGATCTGGGAAGATGAAGGTATAGTTGTTATCAGTAGAAATGTTGATGTATTGGTGTCTAAATTACGTAAGAAATTAAGCGACGATAACTCCATTAAAATTATTAACGTACATGGCAGGGGTTATAAATTTATTATTGAGTAGATACCAATTAAGAATTAAGTAAAGTGTAAAACAGATCAGATTGTGTGATTAATTATAAGTACCCGGTAAACAGGTAAATCATAATACAGCGCCATACATTCGTTTAATTTAATAATTTGACCACTTCGCGGCGGCAATAAATTATTAAATATAAAATAGTTAAAAAGACCGGACAGCACGAACGTAGTGAAGGGAGCGCTTTCGGTAGTTCATCTGGTCACCATTGGAGAAACTCTGATACCATGCAATATAATCGTTGTACTCGGAAGAACTCCAATAGATGCTGTCAGCAAAACCGCCAATTGCAACCCTGTTAAGGTAAAGTTTGTTCAATTCATCTCTACTTGGTAAATACCAATCATTATAACCCCCCAATACTAAATCAGCACACAATCTGGCTGCATAGTTTCCTGCTTCCTGGCTGGCAACAATAGTATTGGTGTTTTTATTACCCGTGCCGATTACCGTATCTGTTGCCCCCGTTGTTATATTTACTCCGTTATACCATTGTATGCTGATACTTTGATCCGATGAAGCGGCTATCAATCCATGTTGTACTTTGGCATTGTAACCCGGATCTTTAGGTTGTAAAATGTATGCTACAATACCTCCCCCGTAAGACTGACCTACAACCACAGGAGCATCCTGACTAAAACCATTGTTGGTTTCTTTGCTGGCCTTTTCGGGAGTGCGGGCATATCCAAAAGTTAAATAACCTTTAGTTTGTACAGCGTTGCCATTTACTATATATCGTGCAAATTTTGTTTTTAATGCAGCAGCAATAGACATTTCTTTAATTGTTATGTCATTATCCGCCTCTGCTTTTGTTACATTTCCTTTTTCGTCAATCCAGATATTTACTTCCACAGTTTTTTCGTTGCCTGCTATGATGCGCCCGGCATATTTTGGCTCTATCATTACTTTTCGTTCCTTGTTAAGCAATCCTCTATCCAATATATTTGAGGCTTGCTGTGCATTTACCATGCAACCGGGAAGTATAAGTAAAAAAAACAGAACTGTTTTTTGCATAAAAATTTTATTATAAAAATGAGTTTATAAAAGCATATACCAATACCCAATACAGGGTATTTGCGTACAACGTTGAGTAGTTGCGAAGGCTGGGAATAGATGCTGTGTCCGCCCGGTGATGCTGCTTATTAAAGAACGAAATTTCATTGTGATTGCAAAGCAAATTAGTAGACGGTTAAGCAGGTGACTGAAAATAAATATAACAATAGGCAAATCCGGTTGCAAACCGGTATATCTGTGAGGCACAAATGAGCCCGGAGGAAGTGATAAGACTTGAAGAGTCGGCTGGGAACACTTACCAGAGTGGCAATTGTCATGAGTTTCGGGATATAGATTTACACGATTTTCTCAACCAATTTTAAGACGGGAGTGGCCTATAGCTTGCGCCCACCGTACAGGGCTTGGCGATGTGGCTGTATTTTGCGTAAAAGTGTCAGTCTACTTTATAGAAGTCTTTGTATAACTATCTTTAAAACCTTTCTTGTCTGCGGCAAATAAAATAATGTAAATGATGGGAACGAGTGCCAATATAAATAAACCTATGCCTGCATTAATATATGAAAATCCAATACCTGCAGATTGAAGGGCAAGACCAAGTATGATATAATGTTGATGTCCTTTAATAATTTTTCGTTCAAGCCGTTGTTCCTGTAACCTACTTGATGAAGCTAAGCGCCAGTTTAAATAAAAGCTAAGCTGACAGCATAAAAGATTTATGCCATAGATCCTTGCAGATAAAGGAAATTGCCTGAACCCACTAATAAGTGTTGTAGAAAATGGGATAAGCGTTATAAAGAATAAAAACAATAGATTGGTTAAAATGAATTGCCGGTTAATATGGGTTACAAAATATAGTTGTTCAACATGACCAATCCAATAACTTGCAAGGATAGCAAAAGAAAGAATATAACTTAAAAACTTAGGGAGTAAAGAAAGCAAGAGATTTTTGAAAGAGTCAGCATTATTAAAATGGACGTCTTTTATAATCAATTCTAATACAAGTATGGTAAATACAATTGCAAATGTACCATCTGCAAGTGCTTCCAGGCGTGTTTTTGGTTTATCATCTTTAATCGGTTGAATGTCCATTATTTTTTGAAATAAGTAGTTACATATTTCTTATCTATCCTGTTTCTGGTTTACCTTCCAGTTGAACAAGGAGTTTTAGTTTTTCCCGGGCTTGCTAAAATGCATATACCAGTTCCATTCCCAGGTTCTTCCATTATCATCCGAAAATGCCTGGCTCCAGACTGGCGTGTTAGCTTCTCTTGCATCCCATCTGAATACAACTAATATTTGTTTATCATCAAAAATATCCCTGTTAAAAAAATGGGCAATTTTGTTCTCAAAAGAGCCGACAACAGGTGGGTCTAATTTGCCGTTTTGCGAGTCAGCCCAGTAGATATTCCATAATTTGGTTTGTAAATTGAATAGGCGAATGGCAGCCCCTTCTATAGGATTACCTTCAGTATCAATCATTTTTTGCTGTTCAACATTTCCAACTCCATTTAATATTAATTCCTGGCTATGAGTGCCTTTAAATTCAATCCATTCATTATTATTTGTAAGCCTGCTTTTTAATTTTTTATGCTGAACTATATGATTGCCATTCAAAAAATCAAAGTCATGTTTTGAAGATGTTGCGGAAGCAGTTATTATCAATTCCCCATCAGCGTCAAAAACTACTGTTGGAATTTCGATATGGTGGTTATTTGTCATTTAGTTTTTTTTATTATGATCAAGGCTGGTTTTATGTGCACATTCAACATATGCCCCGGCTGCTGTGTTTGCAATAGTTATTATCCGGGAGACTTTTATTGAACAGTTATTTTTTTCCTGCATTCAGTTCACTGATTGATTTTTCAATTCTTCGCTGCAGTGTTTCTTCTGTTTTAGCCTGCGCAATTAAATCGGTATGAACCTTCTGTTTACTATAAGAAAGTGTTTCAAAGAATTTTTTTGCTTTCGGATTTTTATCCAATGCTTTTTTCAGCCCGGGGGGAACAGATACTTTTCTTTCTTCGGTATCAAGTTCTATTTCAACAGTTAGTTTGTCGCCCCCTTTTACACCCGATGCTTCCCGGACAGCTGCATTTACGCCCACCATATATTTTCCACCCATAACTGCAACTGTGCTGCGGTAAGTATAGCCGTTGAGCGTGACTTTAATACGTGGCTTTTTTCCTGCACCTAATTTTTCAATAATGTCATCAGGGATGCAAATACCTGTTGCTGTTTTACCTGCTGTCAGGATGCTGGTTTGAAACTTTGCCATAATATCTTTGTTTTAAATTACAATTGAAGTTTGTTGTATTTTTTTGTGATAATAAATGTATGAAAGCGCTCCAAGGAGTAATGGGATTGCCATAAATCCCCATTCAGCCACCTTGCCGCCATTGACAATAATAGAATAAGTTGCCCCAATTAAATCAAATGCTAATCCTGCGTAAGCCCACTCCTTTAATCGTGGATAACCGGGAATAAGGATACCGGTTATGCCAAGCAGTTTTGCAATACCGACAAAAGGAATGATGTACAGCGGGTAACCTAAACCATCGTGCATTCCTTTAACGGCAATACCAGAACTCAATACATCAGGAATGGCTGCACCAACCATCATAAGGGAGAACAGTCCTGTGAAAACCCAGTAAAGAATATTTATCTTTTTCATTTTATTTTTTTTTAAAGGTGAGAATTTCCTGGGTAACCAATGATCTCCAGGTTTGCCAGTAAGATTGCCAAACACTGCTCCCCAACCGGTAGCATCCTAAGCATGAGCGGCTTTGCTACCTGGGAATTTTTTTTATAGCATGCCCTTATTTCTTCTTCATTGCTGCAGTTCATGGCAGTTGCCGTTGACTGTTAAGCAAGGTTGTGCCATCGTGCGATTATGGTTGCTTGGGAAATTTTGATAAGTCCATATAAACCACTTCCCAGAGATGCCCGTCCAGGTCTTCAAAACTTCTTTGCTGCATGAAGCCATAATCTCTTGCTTTAGTTGGCTCTGTTCCGCCTGCTGCAACTGCTTTTGCAGCCATTTCATTTACTGCATCGTTGCTTTCAACCGATATGGAATTAATTACAGATGCTGTATTTTTTGTATCAGCAATTTTCTTTTTGGTGAACTGGTTAAACTTTGCTGCAGTAAGCAGCATCACAAAAATTTCTTCACTTAAAACCATGCAGGCTGCGGTTTTATCTGTGAATTGCGGATTGTTTGTAAATCCAATTTGAGTGTAAAAGTCCATTGACTTTTCCAGGTCTGACACTGGCAGGTTGATAAAAATTTGTTTTTTCATTTTTTTAATTTTTTTAATTGAGAACAATAATAAAACTGAGGATACAAAGATTGCGAGGAAAATTGAACTGGATGCTGCGTAAAAATGACAATAAACAGGCGTTTTGCGACAAGCCGTTATTATTTTTGCAATGCAAATGCAATTTATACAATGAAAAACATAAGCATCCTGGTTCCTGAATCATCATTCCTGCAAGCTGTAGCCGACCCGCAATATTTGTTTTCATCTTTAAATGATTTTCTTGTTGCTACCGGTAAAAAACCATTGTTTAATGTGCAAGTTGTAGCTGTGAAAAAAGAAGTGAAGTTGAATAACGGAATGTTTACAGTTCATGCTGATAAGCTATTGAAAGAAGTCAAGAAAACTGATTTGATCTTTATTCCTGCTCTGTCTGGCGATATGGAAACAGCGATAAGTAAAAACAAGGTTTTGATTCCCTGGATTACCGAACAATATGAAAAAGGAGCAGAGATAGCGTCACTTTGTGTGGGGGCATTCCTGCTTGCTGCAACCGGATTGCTCAATGGAAAAAAGTGTTCAACCCATTGGGGGATGCAAAATAAATTCAGAAAAATGTTCCCTTTAGTAGAAGTAGTTGACAGTAATATTATTACTGAGGAGCATGGTATTTATTCAAGTGGTGGTGGCAATACTTATTGGAACCTGTTGCTGCACTTAGTTGAAAAATACACTGACAGGAAAACAGCCATTCTCGCGGCTAAATATATGGCTGTTGATATTGACAGGAGCAGTCAATCCGCATTTGCAATGTTCCAGGGCCAAAAAGAACATTCAGATCCAGCGATCAAATTAGCACAAGAGGTGATTGAACAAAATATTCATGAGAGAATTTCGGTGGATGGATTAGCTGATAAGGTTACGCTTGGCAGAAGGAGTTTTGAAAGAAGGTTCAAACAGGCAACGGGCCATACCGTTTTAGAATATATTCACCGGGTAAAAATAGAATCGGCCAAACGGAGTTTTGAAAATAGCCAGAAAAACATTAATGAAATAATGTTTGATGTTGGTTATACGGATGCAAAAACATTCAGGACAATTTTCAAAAAAATCACTGGATCATCCCCGATTGGGTATCGGAATAAATACAATAAGCAACCGATGGCTTAGGCTTTTTTTTTAAAGCGTCAGCATAAGGAAATTTAAGTTGATAGAAGTTGTTTTGTTCACATTGAGATGAAGCAAAATATAGATTCGTCAACGGGCGAGGGCTGTGCGTGCCGGTTTAAACTCTCTGCAAGGTTTGTTTTGCGTCTGGTGTTGTGTGCCTTGCAATGTTCTAAAAATAGCGTGGGGTCGGGTCGGCAAAGTCATGTTCGTTTCAATTTAAGTAGGATCCTGGTTAGGATGACGTACAACGTTGAGTATTTGCGAAGGCTGGGAATAGATGCTGTGTCCGCCCGGTGATGCTGCTTATTAAAGAACGAAATTTTCTTTAAACCAGGAAGCCAATTAATATTCGGTCAGGCCGATGACTGAAAAAGCAATAACGATATAATGTTGAGATATGACTGTCCGCCTCCCGATGCATCGGGACGGCAATGCATCTGTTGTGCGTTCGTGCTCTTAAAAAATTATTCCAAATGATATTCTTTTTGTAAATAGTCAATTAGTTTTGCGCCGGCATTCTTTATTTCCTCCTCAGAGTTAAGTACTCCTTTTTTTGTTCCATGCATATACACTGCAAAAATGGATAGTTCCTGCAGCAATTCATTATCTGTAGTACGCAATGGTGGGTTGCCAATGATTTTTTTTAATTCGTTGCCATTACCTTCCGTGCTTATAAATATTTCAGGATTGAAAATTTTCGCCGCAACACTTTTGTATTGTGTAAACTCTGTTTCATTTATTGATTCCAGCAATTGGACTAAGGGAAGTTTTTTATAATAATCCATAATTTTGTTGGAAGTACTAATATTCTTAATAAGCCTGAAATTTCCTGAGTTTTTCAGTTGTTCAAACGTTTTATCATTGATGAGTAATGGTTGAAGCCGTGGTGATAATCTTGCCAGATAATATAAATCTCCTGTATTATTTAAAATCTGCGAAGGATTATCTAAAATTGTAATCATGCTGTCCATCATCAAAATACCAGATTGTAACTGTGCAATATTTTTCGATAAAATTTGCTGGTCAATTTTTAAGTCTTCTACCAACGACTCAATGTATTCTTTCTCCTTTGAATTATCGCTTAAATGCTCACGGATGTTTTCTGCAATAAAGCCCAGGGATACCGCAAGAAATATCATTAAGAACTCAAGAAAATATTCTTTCCATTTTTTTGGCTTATGATGAAGGTCGGGGTGATGATGTACTTCCATATTTTCTGTTCCTTGAATTGGCGTTATAATGTCTGCGTCAATAGTATTAAGATTTTCTTCTGCGGCATTTTCTTGTTGTGGGCTTATAGGATTCTCTAAAGTGTCGTCATTTATATTGTCTGCCATTTAAATTTCTGTTAGTTGTTCAAATTATAATGTTCGTTTTAGCAGGACACATAACGTTCAGCATTGCCGCAGTTTTGGATTGTTGCTGTGTCTGCCCGGTGATACTGCTTAAAGGAACGGAATTTTATTATGCCTGCAAAGCAAATTAATAAACTATGGTTTTCATTTTTGTGATCTTATATACTTTGCCATCCTTATCATAGGTTGTCCACTCACCAATTTGTTTGCCATTATCAAAATGGCCGGAACGCATTATTGTTCCAGTATTGCGAAACCACTCCCAATATCCATCCATTTGATCGCCCTTCATTTTGCCTCTTCCCCAAAGTGTGCCGTCCTTGTGATAATGGCTTACGATTTTGCTACTTGCTTGTTTTATGCTTTTTTTCGTTGGCATAGTAAATTGAATTTTTATGGAGCGACATATTTTGCATAGCATTGCTGCTAACGGAAAGGTATTGCCGAAGTGCAGGGAATTAGCATTCCGTCCGCCCCGGCTAACCGTTGCTAAGTAAAGATAAAAAGTTGATGATATGCACACAGCTAAATAGATAAGGTCAAACTGGATATGCAGCCCTACAGAATTACAACATTTGAAACACAGATTCCGTCAGCCTGCATTTTGGCAATACCCATGTTGTGTGCAGTGTTCAATACAAAGATTAAAATCGCAAACGCTGAGTTTGTCGGCGAAGAAACTCAACAGCGGTCTTTTTGCATAACCTGCTGCTTTTGTATTTTTGTAATAAGGTCAATGAGGAAAAACGTGAGCACAATAATGTACGATCGTTTTATAACCTTACTATTTTTTTCCCACCACACTGGTCACAGACTCCATCCAACTCCACTCCTTTTACACCGTTGGGGTTACGCACATAAACATTAAAGTTCACCTGCTTCCAGCCATCATCGCTTACGGCAGACCAGCGTTTAATACTTCCGGTCCCTTTACATTTGGTACAAATGGCATATGGACCTGCATCGCAAAGCTCATAATCGGCAGCCTTGCAAAAGCTGTTACGCCCTCCCTGAAAGCTTGTTGTTGTGTATGAGTTATAACCACACTCAACCCCCCATATCAAGGGAGCCTTTGTGCAATCTCCTTCGCCTTTCTTACGCACCAGCGCACCTATGGGAAAAGGTGAATTGGTAATGGCCCTGTCACATTCCTGTTTTTCTGCTGCAGCTTTGGCAGCAACATCACCGGCAGACGGAGGCTGTACAAAAAAAGGCCTCATAGCCAACTGTGGCGATCCCTTACGATCAAAGAAATATCCAAATATGGGATAAGGGTTCTGGCTTTCCATAAAAGATATATTGAATGGAATAAGCGCAAGATAATTATTTAAAACCCCCAGGTAATAATCGTGATTTTTTAAAAGCAGGCCTGCCGTGTCTAATTGTACTATGCCTGCCATTACCATTTTTCCATCCTGAGGTTTTAGCCTTGCTACGCTGTAATTAAGTTTATTCATAAAATACAGCTCGTCTCCATACAGAGTCAGGTTGTGGCACCAGGTATCCGATCCAAAACCGGCACTGTCACTGGCTTGTTCGCTCAGCAGCTCCCGGCCATCTGCAAGGCTTATAATTTTAATTAAAGAAGCATCATGCCCTTCAACCCAATGAAATTCATTTATCATCGCTACCGTATTTCCAATTTGTCTGAAATTACATACAGGCAGTTCCACATGCCAGTGCTGTCCCGTTTGTACGTCATAAGTTTCAATATTGGTTTTACCATCGGCATAATATGCAACAGTAAGCCTTTCCCCAGCCTGGTTCATAGATATCGTTAAATCAGCCTTTACATTTTTATACAGCACATCTTTGCTTATCAACTTCCGCTCTCCTGTTTTAGGATTAAAAAGCCAAAGCCCCTGCATGGCAGTAATCTCCAGGTTCATATGTGTTCGTAATGCCTTGCTGTATTTGTAGTAAACTTTTGGTTCCGTGGTTATCAATTCTCCCTTATTGGTAACTCCCAATGGGTAATCACTATTTCTCAGGTCAAACTTCCAGTCTTCACCGGTGGTACTATAGCCCAAAACCTGCCAGTCATCTACATCCTTTCTACTCTCGGCTAGTTTATATGATGTATTTACAGCAAACCTTACAATTACCCGGTAATGTCCATCGGGCGAGTGACGAACCAACTGGTATGGCCGCTGTGATACAAACCTGTAATCTTCTTTAGAGATGGTAGTGAGGGTTTTTGCAGCCGGATCAATAATTACATCGTTTTCCAATAAAGTATTGCCACCGGTAAGTGTAACAGGCCGGCCTACCTCGTTGGGACCGGTTACCTGGCCAAAAATAGCGGGCATGGTAAAAGCCCTTGCCTGCTGTGCAGCAACATCGCTGGCAGATATTGCCAGACTGATAAAAACTATCAATTTTTTCATAACTCTTTGTTTCATGAACTGGTTATACATTGCACAAAACCTTTTGTTGTGCGTTCGTGCTTTCTAAGCTATTCTAAATGGTATTCTTTTTTAAGATCGGTTATAAGTTCAACTGCAAGTAGCTCAGCTTGACTCCATTTGTTGTTGACTTGATTCCGAAAATTCCTTTGTTGCACCATTACCATATTCAGCATCTCCATTATTTTTTCCCTTTTATTTTCGAGAGACCCCGTTTTATATGAAAAAAAACTTTCCCTGGTTTTAGTGGACATGGTGTCGAGCGATGGTAAAAAATGCTGTGATAGATCGTGATGAAGTTGTGGGTCAATGATCGAATTTGTGGACGTTAACAGCATATTGCCTCTCATCTTATTATTGTCAGCCTCATCATTGATATCATTTATCATCGCATCATATTCCAGCAATTTTTTCAGTAAACTATCATTTCTAAAATAACGGAGGCTACCGGAGTTTTTTATCTGTTCAAATGTACTCCTGTTCCAGGAAATAGCTGCTGTCCAATATGAAAACCGGGTATAAAACGAGAATTGAGCTGCATTGCGGCCTTCTAACTGGGTTTTGCTGAGTTTTAGTAGGCTATCAGAAACATCAATATATAATCTGCCGGATCTTATTTGATTGTTAATTGCAATCGTATCGTTTTGCAGATCCCGTACCAATGATCCCGAAAATTCCTTTGCCCTGTTCTGTTCCACTACATGCTCCCGGATGTTTTCCGCAATGAAACCAAGGAATACTGCAAGGAATAACATTATAAATTCGAGCAGATATTCTCCCCATTTCTTTTTGTGAGTTACATGATGTGGGTGTTTGTGTACTTCCATATTTTGAGTTTCCTGATTTGGGTTAATAGCCTCCGTGTCTTTAGTAAGAATAATTTCGTCAGGAGGATTTTCCGATTGATTTTTTATCGGATTATCTAAATGCTCTTCGTCTTTAATGTCTGCCATTTATTTTTGGTTGGTTATTTTATTAGAGTGTTCAATCGCATGACACACAGCGTTCAGCATTGCCGCAGTTTGGGAATTCGTTGCTGTGTCCGCCTGGTGATGCTGCTTATTAAAGGAACGAAATTTTATTATGACTACCAAAGTAAGCTTGCGCACTAGGAGCGTAGCAAAATGCACAAGCGAATTAATAAACGGTCAAGCCAATGATGAAGAACAATAGAGAAATGACCCGTCCTGAAAAAAGTTGACATTGTTAGTTAATAAATCCTGTATCCTGTTG
>JBDUCW010000258.1:0-3163 GCA_040003235.1 Ferruginibacter sp.
GGTCATGAAATTGTTGGACGCGTTCTCCGTATCGGAGAAATGGTAACTAAATTTAAGGTTGGCGAATTAGTTGGAACAGGCTGTATGGTGGATTCTTGCAGTGAGTGCGATAGCTGCAAACATGGTGAGGAACAATACTGCGAACAAGGCAATATCCTAACTTATAATAGTGTAAACAAATATACTGACGGAATGCCTACTTATGGCGGCTACTCAAAAACGATCGTAGTGAAGGAAGATTTTGTACTGCGGGTCCCAGAGAGTCTTTCGCTGGCAGGCGTTGCCCCTTTATTATGTGCTGGCATTACCACGTATTCCCCATTGAAACACTGGAAAGTAGGCAGAGGACATAAATTAGCCGTTTTAGGTCTTGGAGGATTAGGGCATATGGCTGTTAAATTTGGTGTTGCTTTCGGAGCAGAAGTTACCGTGTTGAGTACCTCATCAAATAAAAAAGAAGATGCATTAAAATTGGGTGCACATAAGTTCATCGTCACCAAAGATCAGAAGCAATTCAATTCAGTGAAAAGTTCATTTGATTTTATCATTGACACCGTAAGCGCAACTCATGATATTGCGGCCTATCTGTCTTTATTAAAAACGAACGGAACCCATATTTGTGTTGGGGTACCATCAGAGCCTGCTCAAATACCCGCATTCTCACTTATTATGAATAGAAAGAGTATTGCAGGATCTGCGATCGGGGGTATTGCTGAAACTCAGGAAATGCTGGATTTTTGTGCAAGGCATAACATTGTTTCAGATATTGAAATCATCGATTTGACATATATTGAAAAGGCGTATGAGCGATTGGAGAAAAATGACGTAAAATATCGCTTTGTCATTGATATGGCGACGTTTCAATAATTCTCATTTAACAGATTCTGCTTCATAAATTGAATTGGAATATTATCCTGGCGAAGGTAAATTTGTGAGATATTATAAGATATGAAAAAATTGATAAAAGTTCCAACAGCTTTGGTGAGCGGCCCCGCTCAGCAGAATGCGTTGATGCTGGATGGCTGTTCAGTTATCGAGCAGTGCATACATAGTATGCAAGCCGAAGGGACGATGTACCTGGAAGAACATTTATTGCTTATAGTATTGGAAGGATCTGTTACCCTAACTTACGGAGAACAGGTGTACGTAGTATCGAAGAACGAAATGATTTTGTTAAAAAAGGCAATAGCAGTAAAATACGATAAGGTCGGTAATCCCAACAACGATAACATATACGACAGTCTCATGTTTAGCATAAAAGACAGTCTGTTGAAGTCGTTTTTGGTAACATCAGAAATTAAGATTCCAAAAATTGAGGGAGAGGTAAAAACAGGTGTGTATCCGATGAGTGAATGTCTTCTGGCTTTTGCCTATTCATTGAAACCTTATTTCTTTGATGATTCCATTGTACATCCGGGACAACTACGGCTCAAAATAATGGAACTGCTTTATGATGTTGCAGAGTGCAACCGGAATATGTTTCTTCAAATTTTGCAGTTACATGAGCCTGTAAGAACCGAGATTCGACACGTGGTTGAACAGAATTATGCCTCACCGATCTCGCTTTCGGAACTGGCCTATCTTTCGGGCCGAAGTTTGTCCAGCTTCAAGAGAGATTTTCAGGGTGTCTACAATATGTCACCTGCCTTATGGATTCGAGAGAAAAGATTAGAAAAGGCCAAAGAAATGTTGGAAACCACGTTGATGTCGGTTTCGGATATTTGCTATTCACTGGGCTTTGAGAATGCTTCCCATTTTTCAAGGATATTCAAAGAGTACCACGGGCAGGCACCAACAGTATTTCGCAATTAAATTAACTGGGGGTATCAAATATTAGTTATTGGTTCAAATGAACGTGTATGCTTTACGGCTACACTGATCGCAGTTCTGGAAGGTAATACGACTATTGAAAAGATTGTGATTATGACGATGATGATATCCCAATTGCAGCAACGTTGAAGAAAGTACAATAGTTCGTCACGATTGATACCGCACGCACTTATTCAACAACAGCTTGTCCACTTTTTTTTGAATATCACGATCTAATGAAGGTTGTAAACCTTCAGGCTTTGAAGAAAGGTCATCACCCTGCCTTATTTACAATAAGAAGCAAAAGACATGCAGCATGCAAGGGACATGAACAACGGATATGTGTGCCTTTAGTCCGCGGCTAATAAGCAGCAAATGGACTAAATAGTCCAAATATTTGAACTAAATAGGAAAAGCCATCCACCCTCTGCAGATTACTTTTGCCACATGAAAAAAATGATTTTAACGCTTGTATGGATACCACTGATCGTGTTGGCCTCCTGCAAGAATGATAATGGTAATAAAATAAAAAATAATCAAGTTATGCAAAGTACTCAAGAACAAAAAGAAGGTATCCTCCGTGCAATTAATTTGTACGTTGAAGCCGGTAGCAAAGGAAATAGCAAAATCGCGGTAGCGGCGTTTGCTCCAACAGCAACCGTGTCATGGACAGAGAATGGAGAATTGAAAACTGCTCCCGTTCAGGCACTATTTGATTTTTTCGATAAAGGTGCTCTCTCTGTTAGTTACGAGCTGTCTACACTGGATGTAGCAGAGGATGTGGCAATTGTAAGAATCGAATCGCAATTTGGCCCTGCTAAGTTTGCCGATATGTTTACGTTGGTCAAAGATGGCAGCGACTGGAAAATCGTTAGTAAAGTTTATCACACTAAATAGGGATAATTATGTCATTAAATAAAAACATCAATACAATTCAGGATTATGAAGACGTATTGATAGTAGTTAAAGGCTATGTTGAAGGATTAAAAACAGGTAGTGTTGAACAATTAAAAAAAACATTCCATCAGGATGCAGTGACACCAATGTCTGTAAAAGCAGATGGTAAAAATGAATTGGAAAGTGAATGGTTTAAAGATAACTACATCAGGTATGATCATCTGCCGCTAAAAAGGGCCGGGAGGCCTGAAGAAATTGCAGGTGTTGCCTGGTTCCTTGCGGGTTCAGATGCTTCTTATATGACCGGTACTGTAGTTACAGTTGATGGTGGATTAACCATTACATTTTAGAAGGAAATATTGATAAGGTGCACACAAAAAATTGAAGTGAGTCTCCAACTTCATTTATTTATCAGTTAATTCTATGCGCTGCACTTTGCCAACTAAAAAAATATAGG
>JBDUCW010000150.1:0-10640 GCA_040003235.1 Ferruginibacter sp.
GGTTCAGGAAATAGCTTTCACGCTGAGCAATGGAAAGGCTTATGTAAAAGCTGCACTGGACAAGGGCCTTGACATTAATGTGTTTGGCAAACGGCTTTCATTTTTCTTTAATGCGCACAATAATCTTTTTGAAGAAGTGGCTAAGTTCCGTGCTGCAAGACGGATGTGGGCGAACATGATGAAATCACTGGGCGCAACGGATCCCAAAGCAATGATGCTGCGCTTTCATACGCAGACAGGAGGAAGCACACTCACGGCACAGCAGCCATTGAATAATATTGCGAGAGTAACTGTTCAGACACTTGCTGCAGTGCTCGGCGGTACGCAAAGTCTGCATACTAACGGTTATGATGAGGCACTGAGCTTACCCACGGAAGAGGCTGCCCGTATTGCTTTGCGCACACAACAGATCATAGCTTTTGAAAGTGCTGCTCCGGATACTGTTGATCCTTTGGCAGGCAGTTATTTTGTAGAAGCCCTCACCAATGAAGTAGAGGCCGCTGCACTAAAGCTGGTAGAAAAAATAGATGCAATGGGTGGCAGCGTGAGCGCCATTGAACAGGGTTTCATGCAGAATGAAATTGCGCACAGTGCTTATGAATACCAGCGTAATATTGAAAACGGTGAGAAGATCATTGTGGGCGTAAATAAATTTCAATCAGCCGAAACGGGCAACACGCCTGGTTTTAAAATAGATGACAGCATCCGCGATTTGCAGTCGCTTAAATTAAAACAACTCCGTGCCAGACGCAATCAGGAAAAAGCCCGAGAAAGCCTTGATCATATCGGCAGGTGCGCAAGAAGCAGTGAGAACCTGATGCCAGCAGTAATTGAAGCCGTGGAAAATTATTGTACGCTGGGTGAAATTGCGGATGAACTGCGGAAAGTATTCGGGGAATATAAGTAATCACGTTTTGTGTTATAAAAAAGGACGCTGATTATTATGATCTTAATGATTTACGCTGATTTGGTTGACTTTCTGCTATCAAAACAAATCATATTGTAATCGTTTTAACGTGAGAATATATAAACGTGATTTTTTTTGTTTAAAACAGAAAATCATCATTAATCTGTTCAATCTTAAAAATCTGCGTTCCATCAAATAAATTCAAGCGCACAAGAGTATCAGAATCTTACTGTATAACATTTGCATCCCTGCTGTCTTTTAATTAAATTTGAAAATGCAGCAGATAAAATTCCTGGTTTCTGTATTGCTCACTTTACCCCTTTTCTGCTTTGGCCAATATAAAAATATTGATCTCAGCCGGCTGAAACGTTGTTCTGTTAAGACGATCAATTTTGAACAGGGCCTGATGAACAATGAAACCGGTAGTATCATTACAGACATCCGGGGATTTACATGGGTTTCTACCAAAATTGGCATCCAGCGGTTCAATGGTTACGCAATGGAAAACATCAACCCCGTTGCTGATCATGATACGATCGTTATTGATTACCCCGTTATTTTTTTTCCTTTAAAGAATGGCAATATCTGGATCAGTTATGATCGCGGTATCCTGGAATACAATCCTTTTAAAAATACATTCCACAAAACAATCGATATCGGAACGGCTCCCAAAAAATTTCTTTCCGTTATTCCGCTCCTGCAGAAAACTGAAGGCATCTGGTGCATGTACGCCGGCAAAGGGATCGCTGTATATAATGAGGACAAAAAAATCAGCCAGCCTTTCAGTAAAAGCGAAACGGTTTTTGTTGACAGTCTTTTGCAGGGAGCTGCTTATTTATCCGTAAATATTGCTGCAACCAATGGAAAGGATATTTTTCTGTCTGACTCAAAACATGTTTTACATATCAATACTGCAGCCGCAACAGCCGATTACCTGCCCCAATATTTTTCTTACATTTTCAGTCTTCAATGCAATAACGATAAACTGTTCGTTACATCAGACAAAGGTCTTTTCACTATCAATATTAATGATCGTCTTGTCAGTAAGATCGTTCCTTATAAGCAGATCAGTAATGAATCCGTTTTTACAACACAGGTTTATCTGGTTAATGGCCAGCTACTGTTATCCATCAACCGGCATTTATATGAACTGGATACTGCCTGTGTATATCAGAAAGAATTTACTTCTCTGAATGGCGATCCGATTCTTACTACCGGTCATATACATTTTATTTATGCAGATAAATTCAAAAGGATCTGGCTGATGTCGAATGATGATATCAAAGTCATACAGAATGTAGAAATTCCTTTCGCACATTATATTTACCCGGGAGCAAAAAGCAATTTCGTAAAATGTATTTATTTTGATGAACAGAAAAAACTTTTACTGGCCGGCTGCTTCGATGGCGGGATACAGTTATATGATACTTCAGGAAATCATCTATGGGATAAGCCTATTATCAGCGATGCGGTTAAAGATATCATGAACATAGAAAAGCTGACGCAGGATGATTATCTTATCGAAACCTATTTCCGTGGCATGTTCATTCTTAATCTGCCATCAAAAAAAATCAGTCCGCTCCCTGTTACTGCTTCAATCAAAAATATACTCCATCCTGATATGGTTAACTGGACAAATAATTGTTTGCGGGTCAATGACAGCGTCATCTTTATTACCACAAAAAATAATCTCTACGATTGTACATTTAAAAATACTGTCTTAAAATCTGCAAGGCCGCTTTTACCTTTTTTCCCGAATACAAAAGATCAGTATAATTGTTTTGTTTACACATCTGATAAAGCAATCTGGATGGGTACTTCTTTCGGCACAATGACCGTTCTGGATAAAAGCGGAAATATAAAAAATGTCAATCCACCCGGCAATTACGGGATACGATGCTGTATTGAAGATGCGAAACATCATATCTGGATCGGTACTGATAAAGGATTGTACGTGTACAATGAATCAGGGCTGTTAATAAAAACGATCAGCAGGGCATCAGGATTGCTGAACGACTGTATATATGCTTTACTTCCGGTAGATAATAAAGCTGCAGTTTTCACAAGTACCAATTACGGATTATCCTATGTTCCGCTGGATGGCAATATAAAAAATTACAGTAAAGAACTGGGGCTGCAGGGAAATGAATTTAATAACGGTGCGGCCTGTAAAACATCGGGCGGAAAATTTTATTTTGGTGGCGTGAACGGCATCACCGGATTTTATCCTGCCTCGCTTTCCACTGTAAAAGATACACCCGTCATTAATATCACACGCCTTACTGTAAATGATTCTTTATATAATGTCCAGTCTGTTTCAGAAAACGGAGATACCATTTCACTCAACTACAATCAAAATCAAATCCAGCTGGACATCGCAGCCAACGGGCTTTTGAATACCGATGAATATATTTATACATATCGTTTGAAAGGGCTTGAAGCCTCCTGGCAAACCACGCACCGACCAACGGCAATAAGGTATACACTTGATCCGGGAACGTATACACTTGAAATAAATTGCAGTCCATACCTTTCTTCCAATACAGTTTTTAATAAAAATATTGTCATCATCATTCATCCTCCTTGGTGGCGTACCTGGTGGTTTCGTTTGCTCGCCGGTATTGCTGTGGCATTTTTTATTGCTTTGATCGTTTGGCAATACAGCCGCCGCAGGTATCTGAAAAAAATAAGAGTTTTACAGTTGCAGCAGCAGATTCAACAGGAAAGAGAACGGATCAGCCGAGACCTTCATGACAACCTTGGTGCTTATGTTGCTGCCATTGCCGCTAACGTTACCAGGGTGCAGGAGATCAACGAAAATCATGAGCCCGAAGCATCGCAGGCATTGAATGAATTGCAGACGAACTCACAATCCATCATTGCACAATTGCATGATACGATCTGGGCATTGAACCGGAAAGAGATCACATTGACAGCGATCAGTGATAAGTTCAAAATATTTTTGCAGAAGGTGGCGCCTACTTACCAGGATATTGATATGAGTGTGAAAGAATCAATTGTTGATGATATTGCTTTGTCACCTGTTAATGCGTTGCATTTATTCCGCATCATGCAGGAAGCTGTGAACAATGCAGTACGCCATAGTAATTGTCATAATATTATTGTATCAATCGAAAGCAATATTACCTGGAGCGTAACTATAAAGGATGATGGATCCGGCATTGCCACAACAACGAACACAGATTCAGGTAATGGATTAAGGAATATGCGGCAACGTGCGCAGGAAGCAGGATGGGAATTGCAATGGGTTGATCAAAATCCGAATGGAACAAAGATCTCTATTTATCCAAAGCTGTCATCTTGATTTATTAAAATTCTGATTGATCCGGAAACGCTTCGTCAGAAATATATTTTCAATACCATATTCAACATTGGTTAATATCCCAATATCTTCAACATGCTTTGCGCTGTTTGTTCTTTTGCATATACCCAATCCGTTAGTTTGCCATTTTTATCATAGCCAACAATAATATGTTGCGGAGAAGGAATGAGACAATGTTTGATACCACCATATCCACTGATCTGATCCTGGTAAGCGCCTGTATGAAAAAATCCAACGTACAAAGGTTCTTCGTTTACTATTTTCGGAAGAAACACTTCATTAATATGTTCTTCACTGTCGTAATAATCATGACTGTCGCAGGTGATGCCGCCCAACACCACACGCTGATATTCCTGGTCCCACTTATTGATGGGCAGCATTAAAAATTTTTCGCCAATACCCCATGTATCCGGTAACGTTGTAATGAAAGATGAATCGATCATGTACCACATCTCACGGTCATTCTGTTCTTTCTGGCCGATCACGCTATAAATATGTGCCATGCTCTCTCCCACTGTATAAGATCCAAACTCTGTAAAAATATTCGGCATCGGCACCTTACTTCGTTTGCAGGCTTCTTTAATGTTGCGGACGATCTCATTGATCATGAACTGGTAGTCGTATTCAAAGCCCAGGGAATGCTTGATGGGAAAGCCACCGCCGATGTTGATGGAATCCAGTTCAGGACAGATCTTTTTCAGCTGGCAATAGAGATTGATCACTTTATTCAGTTCGCTCCAGTAATAAATATCATCCTTAATGCCTTTGTTTAAAAAAATGTGCAGCATCTTTAATTGAAAGCGGTGTTCATTGCCTTCGATCTTATCTACATAAAATTCTAAAATATCTTTTGCGCGGATACCAAGTCGTGAAGTATAAAACGGAAAATTAGGTTCCTCTTCCGCAGCCACACGGATCCCCAGATTGAAAGGAACTTTTACCGATTTAATATAACCACGCAGTTCATCAACATTATCAAGCACAGGAATTACATTCTTAAATCCATTATTCAGCAAACCGGCAATGCGACTGATATAGGGCTTTTGTTTATAGCCATTGCAGATGATGAAAGTGTCTTTGGTAATTTTCTTTTTGGCGTATAATTTTTTAATAATATCGATATCATAAGCGTAGGAAGTCTCGAGGTGAATATCCTGTTTCAGCGCTTCTTCCACGATAAACGAAAAGTGCGAACTTTTGGTGCAGTAACAATAATTGTATTTGCCTTCATATTTATGCTTTTTAAAAGCATTGGCAAACATGCTCTTTGCTTTTTTAATCTGCATCCCGATCTTAGGAAGATAGGTAAGTTTTAAAGGTGTTCCGTATTTATCGATCAGAGCTTTAATATCAAGACCATTATAAAAAAGATGATCATCCTTCACATTGAAATCTTCCTGCGGAAAATTAAAGGTCTGATTCACAAGATCCGTGTAAGTATTATTCATTAAAGAGGTCTGATTGCGCATTTTAAAAAGATTGGGTACAAATGTACATTTTTATTACACTAATTATAAGCACCAATTACACGAATTGAGCCGGACTTATCAGTTTAATAGATTCGTTTGTATTTTATTTCTTATAACCAAGATAATTTCAGTACCAAATAAAAAAAGCGGATGTAATTGCTTACATCCGCTTCAATTATTTTTTATCTTTTTACCTGGAATTCCAATTCGTGTAATTCGTTTTAGAAATTCGTGTTATCCTTTCACTGAATCAACCAGTGTTTTAAAAGTTTCCGGTTCATTCATCGCTAGGTCTGCCAATACTTTCCTGTTAAGTTCGATATTTTTTGCAGCAAGTTTGTGAATGAATTCGCTATAAGTCATTCCCTGCTCTCTTACAGCAGCATTGATACGTGCGATCCACAAAGCACGGTATTCGCGCTTTTTGTTTTTACGGCCAACGTACGAATACGTTAAACCTTTTTCCATTACGTTTTTGGCAACGGTGTATACATTTTTACGTTTACCATAAAAGCCCTTGGCGGCTTTCAAGATCCTTTTTCTGCGTGCCCTGCTGGCAACTGCATTTACTGAACGTGGCATATCTTAATTAGTTTAAATTTAAAAATTGATCAAGTTTGTAGTGGCTGAAGCTTTTGCTTAACCTCTCAATCTTAATAAACGTTTTACAAAGCGAACCTGTGTTGCGTCGACCATTCCATCCTGTCTCATAACACGCTTGCGTTTGGTTGATTTTTTAGTTAAGATGTGACGTTTAAAGGGCTTTTGGTAAGTGATTTTACCTGTGCCGGTTACTTTGAACCTTTTTTTAGCACTTGAATTGGTTTTAACCTTTGGCATTATATAACTTGTTATAGTTACTCCCTGCTGGCGGTTCTGAACAGACAGAACGCTTTTTGAGCCTTGTGGGAAATGTTCCAAAAAGAAAATTTCTTTTCGGGGCGCAAAGATAAGAGAGAAATAATTAAGAATTAATGATTAAGAATTAATAATTCCTTTGATACCTTAGATAAATTCTGAATAATTTCAATTTGAGCCTGAACCGGCTCTCATTCAAGGTCATTGTTTTAAAACGGTAATAATCTCATCCAGACCTTCCGCACTGAATCTTACATACAGAATACTGCCGGGCAGATCAGTTCCTGCTGTCAGATTGAAATTATTTTTCCTGCAATATTTATAGCGTCCGTCTTTGTCCACAAATTTTAATCTGTAAAAAACAGGAGCGGTTTTATTGAACGGACCGTTATCATTGAAACTGTATGACCTACCGAATTACAATAACCAGCAGCGGCAACCATTCCTTCATAATAAAATGAAATACCATCATTACTCTGCTCAATATCAAAATGTTCACTATTATTTTCTGAAGCAGCCTGCCAGTATAGCGTTACGCTGTTATTATTCTCCACAGCAGTAAATCTTACCGGCTCTACAGGGATGGTCTGAAATCTACTTTATGAAAAATCTTTGCTTCAACCTGAACTGGAATTGGTTACGGATTTATCAGGATTCCATTTTACACCGGTACCAGGAGTGCTGAATTATTTGAAAATGCAGCTGTAGTAATGCTGCAAAAAATAATAGAGATGAGTAATGTTTTATTCATG
Source organism: Ferruginibacter sp. (assembly GCA_040003235.1). Classification (GTDB taxonomy): domain Bacteria; phylum Bacteroidota; class Bacteroidia; order Chitinophagales; family Chitinophagaceae; genus Ferruginibacter. The sequence goes on from JBDUCW010000150.1 coordinate 7,330, forward strand.
CGCCAGTTTTTAAAACCAGCTCACAAATATATTACACAAATAATTGAGTTGATTTTCGATTATCAATTTATCTGAGAAAACTGAACATGTAATGACCCTAAGTAACAGGAATATTTTAAAAAAAATTTAATATGTGGAAATGTATTCCGGAATTTAATGCGTCCGTAGATTTGTTTCTACAAATAAACGCCTAACCGGGTTTGTTTTATACTTATTTCATTTTGGTCTGCTGTTTGTAAACAATATTTCGGTTTTTCATAGGATATTGGATTTTTAAAGCGGGGCTGTATTTTCATACTGGCCCTTTTTTTATGTCCGCAAGCATAGTCTATGGACTATTTTTTTTATTTATTGGGCTTAATAGTCTTTCCGCTTATTCATGTGGCGAAGGAAGGCTCATCCTGTACCTCCGTTCTATAATGTATCGGATATATATATCGCAATATGTAATTTCAAATCTACTCAGACAGGCATGATAACCATCCGGACAGGATGAGCCTTCCCACAAAATATGAATGTGTGTTGGATTTGGTAAGTCAAAAAAAAGTTGATATTGTTAACAGGGTTGATAAGGGTTAAGCTCTCAACTATATTAACTATATCAACCTGTCAACTATATCAACCGACTTAAAACCTAAACCCAAAAGAAATACCCGAGCGAACACCGCCCCATGGCCCGTTTAAATTTACACTGGCACTGTTGGAAGTTACCGTTACTTTTTTATCTGTCAGAGGAATATCAATATCATTGAGTTCCTGGCGAAGGTCATTCTGTTCATCGGGCGTTAATGTTTTACTGGAGACGCCATTGAAATCTCCTTTGCCGCTTCCATAGTGCGGACCCAGCAACCAAAGATCAATGCAGAGATGTTTGCCCAGCGGTTTCTGAATGCCGAATAAAATCCCGCCGGTATTTGCAGTGATGTCGCCGGAAAGATTGATCGTACTGGACACATTTAAGGTGTTCTGATAAGTGAATGTTACATCGTGTGTTGTAAATTTTGCATAGCGGAAAAACGGAGCAATATAAAATCCGCGGCCATAGCCTTTTCTGCCAACATAAAAACGGAATTCCGGAGTAACAGCAAAATTGCTCAGTCTCATATTTTCAATCGTGGTTTTGGTTTCAGGATCGTCGGCACCCAACGCATCTACCACCTGGTTTTTAAAAGGAAGGCCGGTGGATGGCATGGTACGGAAGCCAAGTGCAAAAGAAAATTTACGGTTGATAATGCGTTCGTATTGAAAAGCATAATTTTTTAAAGCAAGGGCCGTAACATTCACTTTTATAAAATTAAATGGTTGTGCCGATGGCCCTTTTTCTTTACTGCCTGTTTGTGCCAGCATATTGCAGTTAATCAAAAGCAGTAAGGCAATCGCGAAAATGATTTTAATTTTCATAATTATTTTTTTACGGAAATGAATGGATGTTGATCAGCAAATGCCGGTACGGTAAATTTTTATAGCAGCACCGGAATTATCAAACGAAATTCCTGTTGAAATAGTATCATAAAAAAAGCCGGAAGATGATCCCGGCCTTTGTTTAAAAATATCGTAATTACCATTTGTCTACTTCTTCGGTGGCGCCATTATCGCCAGCAGATGCAGAGGGTACCGGTGCGGTATCTTCCACAGGTTTTATTTCATCTGCCAGTGGTGCAATTACTACCGGGTGTTCTGTCTCAGTGTTGGCAGCATGCTCTCCGCCTCCACCCTCAGCTTCATACGGTGTATCATGATTGAATGCATCAAAATCAAAATCAGGCATTAGTTCTGTTTTCACATAATCAACGGCTTCATTCAATCCTTTTACAAACTTGTTGAAATCTTCTTTGTATACAAATATTTTGTGACGGTCGTAGCCTTCACTGTCGAAACGCTTGCGGCTTTCGGTAATGGTGAGGAAATAATCACTGCCACGCGTTTCCCTTACATCAAAAAAGTAAGTTCTGCGTTTCCCTGCGCGAATGCGTTTGCTGTAAACACTTTCGTTTTTTTTGTCGTTGTTTTCGTACGCCACTGTTTGGTTGTTTTAGTTTAGAACTTGTAAATTATAGACGTGACAAAGATAAAATTGTTTTCGGAACCACAAAATTTAATAGGCCTTTCAATTTGCAATGTTTTCTCCGGTCTTTTCCTGCTCCTGCTGACGGGCATACATGTCGGCATAAATTCCTTTTTTTGCGATCAGTTGCTCATGCGTTCCCTGTTCGGCAATGCGACCGTTATCCAGTACAACAATATTATCAAAATGAAACAATGAAAATATCCGGTGTGTGATGATCAGGGCCGTTTTGTTCTGCAGGTACTGGTACAGGTTGGAAATGATCTCATTTTCGGTACGGGCATCCACGGCACTCAGGCAATCGTCAAACAAAACAATCTCCGGCTTTTTTATCAATGCTCTCGCAATGGAAATCCGTTGCTTCTGTCCGCCGCTCAATGTCACGCCCCTTTCACCGATCATCGTTTCATAACCTTCCTGGAATTTTTCTATCTCGCCATGCACGCTTGCCTGTTTTGCAGCAGTGATCACAGCTCCGGAATTCATTTCATGCATACCGAAACCAATGTTGCTGCTCACGGTATCGCTAAACAGAAAAACATCCTGCGGTACATAACTGATCTGTGTCCGCAATTGTTTCAGGTCTATTTTATTTACAGGAATACCATCGTAGCAAATGATGCCCTGTTGCGGTTCATAGCTTCTCAACAGCAATTGCGCAATGGTGCTTTTTCCTGAGCCTGTTCTTCCCACGATGGCAATTTTTTGTCCTGCTTTAATGTGCAGACTGAAATTTTTAATCGCCTCTATACCTGTGTGCGGATAAGTAAATGAAACATCACTGAAAGAAATATCACCCGTGAGCGGAGGTCTCACAGCTGCTTCATCATTTTTTATGGCAGGTGCTGTCTGTAGAAATTCATTTATCCTTCTTTGTGAAGTAACAGCCCGCTGCGTCATGCTGGCCGTCCATCCAATCGCACTAACGGGAAAGGTGAGCATCTGAATATACATTACAAATTCTACAATGGTGCCGATGCGGTCAGGATCACCAGGATGATTGACAACATCGAGTGCGCCTACCATTATCGTGACCAAAGTACTCAACCCGATCATCAGTGCCATACTTGGAAAATAAATGGCTTCCGTTTTAGCAAGGCCCAATGCATTGGTTTTATAAGCAGCGCTGTTTCCGCGGAAGAAGCCCATCATTGCTTTTTCCTGCACAAAAGATTTGATCACGCGGATACCGCTGTACGATTCCTGTGCATTGGTGGTAAGATCGCTGAGCAAAGACTGAATGCGT
>JBDUCW010000151.1:0-10626 GCA_040003235.1 Ferruginibacter sp.
TCTTTTTTATGATAGGTTAGACTGTTGTTTACCAGGTTTTGAAATACCTGCCGCATTGGCGACCTGAAGGTTTTAAGTATAGGTAATTTGCCTGTCTTTATAACTGCTTTTTTTTCTTCAATTTTTTTGCGCAGCAACGATAGTATTTCATCCATCAACTCATTCAGGTCCACCTCTTCCTGCTTATCTTCTGTTTGTCCTACCCTCGAAAATTCAAGCAGGTCCAGAATGATCTGGCGCATTCGTTTGGCACCATCAACCGCAAAGTGTATATATTGCCTGCCCTTTTCATCTATGCTGTTGCCGTATTTTTTTTCTATCTGGGTAAGAAAACTGGTGACCATACGCAGCGGTTCCTGCAGGTCATGAGAGGCTACGTAAGCAAATTGTTCCAGCTCATGGTTTGAAACAGCCAGTTCTTTTGCATGTTTATCAAGATCATCATTCAGTTTTTTAAACCTGGCATCAGAATTTTTACGTTCTGTTATATCTTTAAAAAAAACCGACAACCCATTGGCTGATGGATAAGCACTTATTTCGGCCCAGCTCTGTAAGGTCTCATTAAATCTTTCGTAATGCTGTATGGTTTTTTCGGCTATGGCTTTATGATAATTAGTATAAGTAATGGTTTGCACCGTCTCTGGATATATATCCCAGATATTTTTCCCGATTACTTCTTCCCGTTTTTTACCCAAAAGAAATTCCGCTTCTTTATTCCAATACGTTATCACCCAGTTTTTATCAAGCGCATAAAACCCATCGCCAATACTTTCAAGAATAATGTTCCTGTCCTCATACACTTTTAAAACTTCTACTTCGGCTTTTTTTCTTGCACTGATATCCTGAAAACTTCCATAAACCCGGATGCACTTTCCATTTATAAATTCACCTTCCCCAATTGTACGCACCCATTTGTGATTTCCCTTAAAAGTATTGATCTCTAATTCTTCATCCCAGGGAGTACCATTTTTTATACATTCTTTTACCTTTCGCTTAATTATTTCTTTGTCACTATCTTCTTTAAAATAACTTATTCCTATATCCAACTGCGGAACAAAATCTTTATCTACCTCACGTATTTCTTTTGTAATATCTGACCAAAAAACGGTTCCTTTTACCACATCAATTTCCCAGCTTCCAATTGCAGCAAGCCTGTTAGTTTTATCCAGCAGTTCTTCTAATTTTTTCTTTTCGGTAATGTCTGATGAAATACCAATGATGCCGCTTAATTCATTATGCTCATTATAAATAGGAGAATCGGTTACTAATGCAGGAAAGGCCGTACCATCTTTGCGTTGCACGCTGAACTCACCCGACCATGTACGGCCATTTTTCAGATCCTCCATTATTTGCAAAGCCTGTTCCCTGGTTGTTTCAGCAGGGGTAAGCTGTATTATATTCTTTCCTATCGCTTCTTCCCGTGTCCAGCCATAAATATTTTCGGCTGCCTGGTTCCAGTAATTAATAACTCCGTCCATGTCTGTGGCTATAGCCGCCTGCCCGATAGTGTTTAATAAATTAGCCTGGAACCTGCTTTCTTCATCTGCTTTTTTTCGTTCAGTAACATCCCTGAAATTGGCAACAATAGCATTGATACCTTCCGTTTCAAGAAAATTCGTTAAGGTACCTTCTACCCATATATAGCTTCCGTCTTTCTTTTTATCCCGTATCAAAGGGCATTCCATAGGCACCCCCGGATTCATCATTATTTTGCCCACAAACTCCTGCATTATTACAGCATCATCAGGATGAACGATATCAGCTATATTTATTTGCAAACATTCTTCGTAGGTGTACCCGAATTTTTTCGCAACTGCGGGGCTTGCATAAATTGTATTTCCGGCAGCGTCTACTATCGTGATCATATCATCACTGTTCTCGATCACTCCTTTAAAAAATTTTTCGCTTTTTTCTATTTCTTTGCGGGATAGTATTTGTTCTGTAATGTCATTTGCAAAAAAGAAAATGCCTTCTATCTTTCCTTCATCATTCTTATAAGCCTGGTAAATAAAATTCAGATAAGCATCTGTCAGCTCTCCATTGCCTTCTTTGTCAAGCTTAACCAATGCCTCTGTGCCTGTATATGATTGTCCGGTAGCGTAAACACTGTCTAATATGTCAATAAACCCTTGTTCAGATATTTCTGGAAGTACTTCAGCTACGGGTTTTCCTATTATATCTTTTTTACCAATCAATTTTAAATAAGGCTTGTTAACCATTTCAAAAACATGATCGGTTCCCTTTAACATGCCGATAGCCGACGGAGCATTTAAAAACATCTCAAAGAACTGATCCCTTTCGCTTTCTATGGCTTTCTCCAATCTTTTTTTCTCAGTAATATCTGAGAACATTGCCATGGCGCCTTTATATTTTCCACTCTCATCAAAAATGGCATTTGTTGATACATAAGTCCAGATATTTTTTCCGCTCTTGGTAATAAAAGAAGTTTCGTGGGTTTCGCTTATTCCCTGCTTTCTTCTTTCAATCCGCTGTAAAATATTCTGTTCTTCATCTTTGCTTTTAAAAGATAAATTGGTCCGGCCTATCATCTCTTCTCTTGAATAGCCCAGCATATCACACATTTTTTGGTTTACAAAAGTGGTCAGGTTATTTTTATCAATTATCCATATCCCCTCCTGTGCTGTTTCCACGATTTGGCGGTAACGCAATTCCGTTTGCCGGTGTTCATTCTCTGCCTGTTTTTGTTTGGTAATATCAAAAGCAAAACAGGAAAGGCCGATGACTATTTTATTTTCCCAGATAGGGTAAATAGCAAAACTGAAAGAACTGTAATAATTGTCAAGATTAAATTCCTTCTCAAATTTTACCGTTTCGCCTTGTAAGGCTACGGAATAAGTATTCTCCCATTCCCGGGCTTCTTCCGGGTTTAATTTTTCCAGGAAGTTGTAAACGTTGTCGCCCGGTTTTATATCAAGACCGTAAATTTCTTTCAGATTTTTCTGCAGAAGTTCATTAAAAGTGATGTACCGTAGATCCCTGTCGAGAGAATAAATAGAGGCATCTGTATTATCGATAATTGCCTTTAAATTTGATTGGGAATTCCGCAACAGTTCCTCTGCTTCTTTTCTTTCGGTAATGTCCCTTGCTGTAATACTAAATCCTTCTACCTTCCCTTGTATGTCCACCCGGTTGATAGTAAAAATGAACCATTTTGTTTCCCCGTTCTTTCTTTTAAAGGAAAGGTCAAAATACAGTTCCTTCCCTGCCAATACTTCCGGAGCTGCATTTCTATATGCTTCTCTTCTTGATTCATCTACAAAATCAAAAATGGCTTTGCCAGTCGTGATCTCTTTTCCTGAATTGAGAAGAAAAATATCTTTTGCTTTATTATTAAAAGACTTAATGATTCCTTCTGTATCAGTGAGTATAAATCCTTCCAAAGTATTTTCAAAAATGGCCTGCAGATTCGTTTCTGATTCATGCAGGGCTTCCTCAGCCTGTACCTTATGTTTCTCTGTTTCAAAAACATCCAGCGCAAATGAAATGTCGCTGGTAGCCTCTGTCAGTAACGCGATCTCTTCTGCATTGAAGAAATTTATTTCTGAAGAATAGATAATGAATACGCCAACTACCTTACCTGATTTTTTTATGTCCAGGCAAATAACAGCATTGAATCCTCTTTCTGCAGCATATTCCTTCCAGACCATGTCTGGATCTTTTTGAATTTCATTAACCACAAAGTAACCCTGACCTTTCAAGGTCTTATCAATCGGTCCGTTTAGCTCATATTTATAGTCAGTAAATTTTTTGATGTCAGGTTCAGTTTCGCCTGAACTTGAAGTAAGCCGTATTTTCCTGTTTGTTGGATCGGGAATTCCAATCCAGGCCATTTTAAATTTACCCTGTTCAACTGCAATCCTGCAGGCTTCATCAAATAAGGTTTTTTCATCCTTAACATGTACAATAGTTTGGTTGATCTGGCTGATGAAAGCATAGAGCCGGTTGGCATGAAGGATTTTATCTTCCGCATTTTTTCTTTCGGTAATGTCGGATGAAGTGATGCAGATTCCTTCTATTCTGCCATCATTATACACCGGGGTTTTTGTCCAGTTAAACCATTTTATCTCCCCATTTTTTCTTGTATAGGAACGATCAAAATTTATAGTTTCTCCTGCCAGTACTCTTGCAATTATCTCTTTATAATTATGTTTTTTTGATTCATGCAGATCAAGGATATTTTTGCCGGTTTCAATCTCTTCTTCACTATTGAGGAGACTGTCATCATTAGCCCTTTTATTAAGGGATTTTATTTCTCCTTTTGTATTGATAAGTATAAATCCGTTAGAGGTATTTTCAAAAATCGCCTGAAGATTTGATTCAGATTGCTGCAACGCTTCTTCTGATTTTTTTATTTCTGTTACATCATGAGCAACTCCATATAAAGCAATGGCCTGCCCTTTACTATCCAGTTCATAATGTGCCAGGGAATGTATATGCCTGATGGTTCCATCTTTTCTGATGATGCGGTGAAAAAAAGATGCATTGCTTAAAGTAGCTTTCGCCTTATTGATCATGTCCAGCACATGATCCAGATCATCCGGGTGAATATAAGAGAGCCAGGATGCCTGAGACTGTTGCTGTTCATCCGTAGGAATTCCATAGATACGAAGTGCCTCTTCAGACCATGTAGCAAATCCATTTGAAAAAATAATTTCCCAATTTCCGAAATGTGCTATCGCCTGCGCCTGGGTTAATTGTGCTTCATTGTATTTTAGTTTTTGTTCTGCATCAGTCCTTTGTCTTTCTTTTTCAAAAACGTCCAGCGCAAATGAAATGTCATCCGCTGCCTGTCTCAGTAATGCGATCTCTTCCTGGTTAAAAAAATCAGCCTTGCCGGAAAACAGGTTTAAGATAGCCATTGTTTTTCCGGATTTTTTTAAAGGCAGGTAAATATTTGCCTGAAACCCTCGTGCGATGGCATATTGTTTCCACCGGTCATCCAGGTCTGATTTTGCAATGTTATTAATTGAATGTAATGTTCCGCTTTGCAATACATTTGCAACCGGTCCATTTTTTTTGTAGGCCGCGTTACTGAATGCTTCCAGGTCAGTACTGATAGCGCCTTCTTCAGCAACCAGGTTAATTTTTCCGTTTGGTTCATCGGCTATTCCTATCCAGGCCAATTCAAACTTACCAGTATTTACCGCAATTTTGCAGACAGTATTAAAAAGCTCCTGCTTATCTTTTACATGTACAATGGTTTGATTGATCTGGCTGATGAAAGCATACAGCCGGTTGAGATGAATTATTTTTTCTTCTGCAATTTTTCTTTCAGTTACATCACGAAAAATGTCAACAATTCCATTTATTGTAACGTCATGAAGTAAGTTAATTGCTGTTGCTTCCAGCCATCGCCAGCTTCCATTTTTATGCCGCAGTCTTCCTGTATGTCCCTGTATGGATACACCCGGATTTGCAATCAGCTGCTTCATTGTATCTGCAAGTCCTGTTATATCATCAGGATGTGCCATCGTAAAAATGTCCATTGCCATCATCTCTTCTTCGGTATATCCCAGGATTTTTTTTACCGTAGAAGAAACATAGACCGGTTTCCCCTCTTCTGAAATAATCATTATTCCGTCTCCAATGTTTTCAATAAGTGTACGGTAACGTTTCTTATTCGATATCAGTCCGGCAAGGATAGCCGACTTTTCTTTTTCGCATTTGGATTTTTCCAAAGCTTTCTGAATAGCGATCGGCAGGCATTCGATTTTATTTTTCAGAATATAATCATCTGCACCGTTCTTAATAATTTCCACAGCAAACTCATCGTACATGTTAGCGGTAACAACAATAAAAGGAATCTTTACTTCTGTTTCATGCAATAAATTCAATGCTTCATCCGCATTAAAAGATGAAAGCGGATGACCGGCCAGTATGATATCGGGAGAAAATTCTTTTAAGGCTTTTTTAAAAGCGGCTTTCCTATCAACCAGCAATATTTCTACACCGGGCATTTCTCTTTTCAATAATGCGGTTACTGGTACAGCAGCAGCAGCAGAATTTTCAAGATGTAATATTTTTATTTTTGTTTGCATACGGCACGACCTGATCTCTAAAACCCAATAATAATTTATATGAGCAAAAAATGCGGGTTTGTTTTTCTTGTGAAGAAAATTGTTAGCGAATAAGTGGTAAAAAAGTTGGGTGCAACTGAAAAAAAATCAGGCAGTAAGTAGGGTTATACTTGGTTGATGTCTGAAGGGGTTATAACTGAAGGTAGTCTTAATATCCAATGTCTGTTCACTATTCTGTAAATAAATAACTGTGCTCTTCAATCACCGGATTGAAAATTCGCAGTTGAAGTTCATCGTGTTAAACTTATAAATTATATCATAAGTTTTGCCTGCTTTCTTTCTTTTATCAGCAGCGCCCATTTTTCCAGCATATTCACCAGCACTTTTAATTCTACGGGTTTACTGATATAATCATCCATTCCTGCCTGCATACACGCGAGCCTGTCTCCATGCATCACGTTTGCAGTCATCGCAATAACAACCGGTTGTTGTGTCAGGCAGAGCCGTATCATTTTCGTTGCTTCCATTCCATCCATTTCAGGCATCTGAACATCCATCAGTATCAGATCATAAGTTTCCTGTCCTACCATGTCAAGTACAATATGTCCGTTCCCTGCAATTGCAGGCTGGTAGCCCATTTTATTCAATATTTTGATCGCCCATTTCTGGTTCACCGGATTATCTTCTGCAATAAGAATTTTCAATGGATACTGTTTGGAAAAATCTTCAGACAATTTTCTTACAGAAAATTTAGTGCTTCCTTTTTTTACAGATCTGAAAGCGCTGAGAATGCTGTCGAACAGAATATGTTTCTTGACCGGTTTGGTTACAATAAACAACTCACCGAATATTGCTTCGTCCTGTTTGTGCCTGATGTCATTTACAGGATTTAATAATATCACCGGAAGATCAGGATATTTACTGCGCAATTCTTTCGCAAGATCGATCCCGTTCATGCCCGGCATTTCCATATCAGTGATCACCAGACTGCAATTGGATTGCGCCAGTATTTTCATAGCAGCTTCGCCGGTAGCAGCAATTTCCGGTAACAGATTCCATTGTTCGAGTTGATTTTTTAAAATGAATGCAGCAGTTAAATTATTATTTACGATCAATACACGCTGACCATCAAAGCCCGGCATAATTTTACCGGAAGGATCAACTTTTGGCAACGGAGCAGTATTAATAGAAATACTGAAAATAAAATTTGAACGATTCACGCGGCTGATCTGCCCGCCCATATCCGTTACGAGTTTTTTTGAAATGGCCAATCCGAAGTCTTCAGTTCCGTCCGCCGATTTTTCAGGATCATCCGGAAGACTTTCACCTGAGTGTAACAATTCAGACATGCGTGCAGGATCATCAATGCGTACATCAGTCACTTCAAAACCCAGCATGGGCACATCTTCTCCTGCATTTTTTAATAAATGTACGCCGACAAAAACTTCTTTTTTGTCTGTGATCATTACCTGTTCCACCAGGTTGATGAGCACCTGTTGTACACGGTTACTGTCGCTGATAACTGCAACCGGTACACTGGCACCGATCTCATATAAAAGTTCGATCTTTTTTACGGCTGCTTTTTCTGCAAACATATCCAGCACTTCTTCTATACAGTTATTAAGGTCGGTATCATTTTGCCGGAGGTCGGTATAAGCTGCATTGATCTTGGAATGTTCGAGCTTATCATTCATCATCACTTCATTTACTTTACTTAAAAGTATTTTACCGGAGCTGATGATGGTATCGATATACTCCCGTTGTTCAGTGCTCAATCCTGTTCCTTCCAGCAGCGTGGTCATACCAAGAATGCCGTTCATTGGTGTTCTTATTTCATGACTGAGTGAAGACAGCATTTTTTCTTTTGCAGTTACAGATCTTTCTGCATCCGCCCTTGCCTTAACTTCTTTATCTGCTATATAATCAAGTTCGCCCTGCAATGCAGCTACCTGATGCTTCAATGCATCATTGCTGTTACGGCTGCTGTCAAGGCGTGATTTAAAAAATATCAATGCAATAAAGATCATGATACTGACAATGGCAATCAATAAACAACCATTGAAAGTGGATAAAGTAATATCAAGCATATATCCGGCGGTAAAAAATTTTTCCAGTAATTCCATAACAGGTTTTTTCTTTCATTTTGGGGTATCAGATAGTAACCCCGTTAATTCAGCCCCGGCTTCTCCGGTATGATCTTTTGTAAATATTATGATTTTATTTCCGGAGCAGTGGTATGAATTACTTCTGCTTCTATTAATTTATTAATGACATTAATTTCTTTCAGATAAGAATTCCAGTGAAAAAGTAATTTGTCAATCGGTTGCCACATCATTACCCAACTGAAAATATCCACACCGCTCAGCAATCCGGATTGTAAACCATTTTCATTTTTTAAGATAAGCGGTATCACTATATGAGAGATCATGATCACTGCAAGTCCTGTAAAAAGCAATCCATAATTGCGTCGTTTGAATCTTTCGAACTCTGCCTGCTTGGCAATTTTGATCGTGGCAAAGTGGCGCCTGATCGCATAAATAAGCGGATCGGTGTATTGTTTATCAGATTCAGATCTGCAGTTTATTTTATATTGAATGATAGAATAACGTCTTGCGGGAACAGCAGCCACTCTTATATATTGTTCAAATTCCTGGCTGAGCTGACGTTTATAAATAGGTGCCGGGTCATTTTTATTGAAATGTTCATCAATGGCCAACGGGCTCACGGTGAGGAATACATTGATCCTTTCAGGTAAGGTCTTCGTCATAGAATTGGAATTGGATACTAGCTTTTCTAATTTGTAAAGATTTGATTATTTTATTTTATGATTTGTAGTTCTGTAAGGTATTCTCTTGTAGTAATATCATGATAAAATCATTTATGAATGCTGCCAATCGCCGGATCATTTGAAAACGTAGCCGTAGTTCTACATAAAACAACCTTGTTGAACTACATATTATCTTCAGCGATTATTTTTCTTTGTATAGAAATTAATATCCTTTACTAAAATCCATCCAATGCAAATCATCCACACTGATGAACTTTGTCAGCACTTGGCTGCAACTGCTTCTCACACATCCTCTTCTTTTATCACAAATACAAAAGCCGTACACGGTCAATGTGTAATTGTTCTATGAGCACAAAGAAGCAAATCAGAAAATGGATTGCCGTATCAGGGCTTGTAATCATCTTTGCCGGCATCATCAGTTTATTCTGGTATAACGAATGGGTGTACAGTTTACCAACGCCTGTTCCTGCAAAATATATTCCGGTAGATAAAGGAACACATATCAATCTCGCAGGAAAATTCCAGGTTGCTGATAACGGTCCTGTTTTTCTGCACTTCTTTAATCCGGATTGTCCCTGTTCAAAATTTAATATTCCGCATTTCAAATCACTCGTAGAAGATTATTCCGGGAAGATAAACTTTGCTGTAGTGGTAATGACGAAGGATAAAAGTTATACCGAAGAAATGATCAGGAAACGTTTTGGATTGAATGTACCGGTATTGTTTGATTCATCACTGGCGACAGCCTGCGGTGTTTATTCAACGCCACAGGCAGTTCTGATGGATAAGGATCATACACTTTATTACAGAGGAAATTATAACAGGAACCGGTATTGTACAGATAAGAAAAGTAATTATGCACAGATGGCCATCGATTCATTGCTGGCTTTTAAACGCGATCCTGTTTTTAATCCATTTGCATTAAAGGCTTATGGGTGCCCGTTACCCGGTTGTGTTAAAAATCAATAATTTTCGAAATAGATATATCCAATCCTTTTAAAAACAAACTATGCAAAAATACGATACCGAAAAAAAAAGGCTGACCCATGCTTTCAGACTGGAAGTAAAAAAAAGATCAGATACACTGATGAACTATTTTCTGATCTCCTTTTTTTGTGCAGGTCTTATAATAGCGCCGTTCTATGATACCTGGCTGATAGCAATTGGTGTAGGCGGATCTTCGCTGCTGGCTTATTATTTTATAAAATTCATGTTGCCCGATTCGAGGTTATACCAGTATGTGCTGAGTGCCATACTCGGCGTATTTATGGCGCAGTTCATTTATCAAATGCACGGATTATTTGAAATGCATTTTTTTGCATTCATCGCCAGTGCAATACTCATTACTTATCAAAACTGGAAATTGCAGATTCCGTTGGTGATACTGGTAGTATTGCATCACGCAGGATTGGGTTATCTCCAGAATGCCGGTGTTAAAGGCGTTTATTTTACACAGCTTGATACACTGGAATTACGCACATTCATCATACACATTATACTCGCCGCCATCATCTTTTTTACCTGCGGGCTCTGGAGCTATCTTTTAAATAAATACAGCGAGATCCAGATCGGACAAACGATGGAAATGGGCAAGCTGGAAAAAGAAGCGGAGATCAACAGAGAACGATTACTGAATGAAGAAGCATTGCAGGCATCTTTTTTAAGAGCTGAAAAAGCAAGGATGCAGGCGGATGAAGCTAATAAAGCCAAGAGTGTTTTTCTTGCAACAATGAGTCATGAGATCCGCACACCCATGAATGGTGTGATTGGAATGGCATCACTTTTATCCGAAACAGATCT
>JBDUCW010000152.1:0-10561 GCA_040003235.1 Ferruginibacter sp.
GTGGAGAGTTATGTGTTGCCGAGGAAATAGAAATAGTTCATAGTTGATAGCTCATAGTTCATGGCAATAAGAGTATTTCCAACAGAAAATATTTTTCAAATTGAACAGCTATGAACCATTAACCATAAACATGAACTATTTATGCCGATAAAAAATGAAAAGAATCATCTACTGCATAAGCGGACTCGGCGCGGACGAACGGGCATTCAGCAAACTGCAGATTCATAATGCAGAACTCATTACCCTCCGCTGGCTTCCTCCTGAAAAAAATGAACCCATCGAAAAATATGCATTGCGGATGGCTGCAAACATTCAACATCCTGAGCCAATATTATTAGGGCTTTCATTCGGAGGAATGATGAGCATAGAGATCGCGGCATTGATACCGGTAAAAGCTGTCATTCTTATTTCAAGTATCAAGTCTGCAGCAGAATTACCAGCCTGGATGCGGCTTGCAGGCATTGTCCGCATCAATAAATTATTCCCGATAAAGTCTGCAAGATTTATGGAACCTGTCACCAACAGAACACTCGGTGTTACTACGGCAGAAGAAAAAACCATGGTGCGTGAGTTCCGGAAAAATTCTCCGGTAAAATATAATAACTGGGCAGTTGATAAAATACTGAACTGGAAAAAAAAGCATGTTCTCAACAATGTATTTCATATTCATGGAAACAAAGACCGCATTTTCCCGATAAAGAAAACAACAGCTACCCATATTATTGATGGCGGAAAACATCTGATGATCATGAGTAAACACGAGGAAGTGAGCGCTTGTATAAATCAAATACTCCAATCAATTTGATGATTTGGTGATTTGGTAATTTTTTCAACGCAAAAGTTCATTCAATTTTAGGAAGGGCAGGCCTGTTCAGAAAAATCAGGTTATCTCCAAATTATCAAATTATCAAATTGTTTTGGCTTAGATGTTCTTGCTTTTATTAATGTGGCGAAAGAAGGCTCATCATGTATCGTATGCTTGTCATACCGTTTCATAAAATTTTTCTTACCGTCTCGCCGTCTTCCCGGCAATATAAACATGATAACAAAAAATACATGATGAGCCTTCCCACACGTACGAATAGTAGAAGAATTGGTAAGCCAAAGAAAGTTTATTGGGTTGAAGATGTATAATAAGATGGGTTACTTCATCATCAAATCTCCAAATTTAAAAATCAGGTACTTTGTTAAACAAATCAAAACATTTTTTTATCAAACAACCATAAAGGTTAAATACGGTATTTTAGCCCGCTAAAATTTTACAAATGAATACAGGCTGGATTATTTTTATTGTGGCTACATTGGGCTGGCATATCGGTATGTATGGAATGTTTAAAAAAGCGGGCATCGAAGGATGGAAAGCATTCATTCCTTTTTACAATACCTGGGGCATGCTTCAGAAAATGCCGGTAAAAAAATATTGGTTCTTTCTGCAGTTCATACCGATCGCCGGGCAGTTCATCACAATATGGATCTGCATCAAATTTGTTGAACACTTTAATCATTTCGGATTCTGGAGCCATACTGCCACTGTGCTGTTGCCTTTTATTTATTTTCCTTATCTCGGTTTTTCTAAGAATGAAAAATTTGCGGGACAGTCTGCCGTAAAGAATTATAAAAAATCAGTTTACCGCGAATGGATCGATGCTGCAGCTTTTGCAGTGGTGGCTGCAACGCTCATCCGCACTTTTGTATTTGAAGCTTATTCCATTCCATCTCCATCAGAAGAAAAAACGCTGTTGGTAAATGATTTTCTTTTCGTCAGCAAATGGGCATATGGACCCCGCATTCCCAATACACCGATTGCAATGCCTTTCGTGCATCATACCATACCCGGCATCAATACCAAATCATATCTTGAATGGATACACATTCCTTATACCAGGTGGTTTGCCAGTCCGGTAAAAAGAAATGATGCCGTTGTGTTTAATCTCCCTGTGAATGATACCGTGATCAATGATCCCGACAATCAGTTCGGCTCAAAGATCACTTATTACGACGCCATCCGTATATATGGCAGCAGGCAAAAGGTATGGGATGAATTTGGCGATTACATTATTACAAGGCCGGTTGACAAAAGAGAAAATTTTATAAAACGTTGTGTAGGTATTGCCGGTGATACCATCGAAATAAAACACGGCAGCCTGCTGGTAAATGGCAATCCGCAGGAACAGTTTCCCAACTCGGAAAGAATGTATAAGCTTGTCGATCTTAAACAGGCAGTTGATGAAGAAAGTCTGAAAAATATCGGTATTGATGTTCGGCTGGAACAGGGAGATGTACGGGAAAAAGCTGATCAGGAACACAATCCACATCCGAACGATCCGGATACTTATGTGAATATTACCAATAATGAATGGAGGAATATGGCGCCGGCCGGTAAAGCGCAGTTTAAATTTTGGGAAGATCCATATAAGGGCCAGGTATTTCCTTATTATGCGGATACCTCAAAATATGCATGGACCGCAGATAATTTCGGGCCTTTATGGGTGCCAAAAAAAGGAGGCGTTATTCAACTTGATGCCGATAACATCACCCGTTACCGGCGCTGCATCGAAATTTATGAAGGCAATAAATTTGACATTATAAACGGTAAGGTTTTTATCAATGATAAAGAAACCACTGCGTATACTTTCAAAATGGATTATTTCTGGCTGATGGGTGATAACCGCCACAATTCTCTTGACAGCCGCTACTGGGGCTTCGTTCCTGAAGATCATGTGGTTGGAAAAGCCTCCCTCATCTGGTTCAGTTGGGAAGGTGGACCGAGATGGAAACGGTTATTTAAAATGATACGCTAATTCATAAATGTATCTATCGCCGATCAGATGATCTTGTTTGTATTTTCAAACTAATTGAATCGAAACAATCATAAAAGGGTTTATTAGACTATTTTTGGCGCGCTAAAATTTTACAAATGAGTATAGGCTGGATCATTTTTATTGTCGCCGCATTGGGATGGCATATCGGTATGTATGGAATGTTTAAGAAAGCCGGGATCGAAGGCTGGAAGGCGTTTGTGCCCATCTACAATACCTGGTGCATGGTTGAAAAAATGCCCTTAAAAAAATACTGGTTCTTTCTGCAGTTTATACCCATCGCAGGACAGTTCATTACGATCTGGATCTGCATTAAGTTCGTGGAGCATTTCGGAAGATTCGGTTTCTGGCATCATGCTGCTGCGGTATTGTTTCCCTTTATTTATTTTCCTTACCTGGGTTTTTCAAAAAATGAACGTTATGCCGGTCATGCTGTGGTGGCCAATTACAAAAAATCTGTAGTACGTGAATGGATCGATGCTGCTGCATTTGCCGTGGTTGCTGCAACGCTGATCCGCACTTTTGTTTTTGAAGCCTACACCATTCCAACACCTTCAGAAGAAAAAACTTTACTGGTAAATGATTTTCTTTTTGTAAGCAAATGGGCATACGGGCCCCGCATTCCCAATACACCGATCGCAATGCCATTCGTGCATCATACAATCCCCGGTATCAATTCCAAGTCTTATCTGGAATGGATTCATATACCTTATACAAGATGGTTTCCTTCTCCAATACAAAGAAACGATGCAGTGGTATTTAATTTTCCGGCAAATGATACGCTGATCAATGATGAAGAACATTATGGATCGAAGGTTACTTATTATGAGGCGATCCGTAAGGAAATGCGTGACAGCAAGGTCAGCTACGAAAAGGCAAGAGAGACCGTGACCGAATTCTTCGGAGACCAGATCATTACAAGACCAGTTGATAAAAGAGAGAACTTCATTAAACGTTGTGTTGCTGTTGCCGGTGATACTGTTCAGGTAGTAAATGGCATTGTTCAAATCAATGGTAAGCCGCAAGCGCTGTTTCCTCAGTCTGAAAGATTTTATCTGTTGACTACACCAGCAAACTCCGCGGGAGAACCGGAAGGCAACGATGCTGAGGCGATGAAAACCTGGGGAGTGCCCTTGCTGAAAGAATGGGGTATTAATATCAGGTTTGAACAAGGTGATCTTAGCAAACTGGGCCCGCACAGTTATTTAGTAAATGTTACCAATGAAGAATTCGCGAATAAAAAAGTTCCGCCTGACTATATTCTCGATCCTTACATAGTTCAATATAATAATCCTTACTATCCTGCTAACGAACTTTTCCCTTACTATGATACAGCCCATCATTGGTCTGTAGATAATTACGGACCGATGTGGATTCCCAAAAAAGGCGTCACTATTACACTCGATCCGGAAAATATTATCCGTTACAGGCGTAGTATAGAAACTTACGAAGGCAATAAATTTGAGATCAATAACGGTAAAGTATTGATCAATGGAAAAGAAAGCAGCAGCTATACTTTCAAAATGGATTATTTCTGGCTGATGGGGGATAACCGTCACAATTCGCTTGATAGCCGCTACTGGGGCTTCGTTCCGGAAGATCATGTGGTTGGAAAAGCCTCACTCATCTGGTTCAGCTGGGAAGGCGGACCAAGATGGAAACGCTTGTTCAAGTGGATCAAATAAGTTCAAGAGGTTTAAAAAGTTCAAGAAGTTTAAAAGGTTCAAGAAGTTTAAGGTTTTTGTTCCTTATTTTTTATTTCTTATTTCTTATTCTTTACTATCTTTATATCAACAGGTCCTCTCTGCATCAACGCCGGGAGGACTTCTTGTCTAAACCCACAACCATGGATACAAAAGAGTATAAGTTTGAATTCCAGGTATACGATTCTGCTGATGAATTACCAATGGAAGATGCCTCACTGCTGAATGAAGCAAGGGAGGCTACTAAAAATGCCTATGCCCCTTACAGTAATTTTCATGTTGGTGCTGTAGCAAAACTGGCGAACGGTGAAACTGTTACCGGCACTAACCAGGAGAACGCGAGTTATCCCGTAGGCATCTGTGCGGAAAGATCATTGCTCGCTACTGCTGCCGCGCTTTTCCCGAATGTTGCCATTGCCGTAATGGCCATCAGTTATGATAACCTGAATGGCGACAGCAGCAAGCCAATATCGCCCTGTGGTATGTGCAGGCAAAGTCTTAATGAATATGAGAACAGAATGAAATCGCCGATACGCCTGATTCTTGGCGGGCTGGAAGGAAAAATATATATTATTGAAAGATCAAGCCAGTTGCTGCCTTTTAATTTCAGTTCTACCGATTTGAAATAATGTGGAAATATGCAGATGTGAAAATGTGAAGATGCGCAAAACTTACACATCTCCACATTTTCACATCTGCACATCCTTATTTAATTTCTGTAACAGGAATATCAAAATTGATCATTATATCATTTGCGGGATCAGCACCTTCTTTACCGATATTGAAGTCGAGGCGTTTGATACCAAAAGAACCTTTGAATGATCCACCGTCATTTGATTTTACAAAAGTAAACGGGGCCGATACTTCTTTGGTAATTGCCTTGGCCGTAAGATTACCGGTTACCAAATAACCTTCTTTTGTTTTTTCTATTTTGGTAGAAACAAATTTTATTTGCGGATTGGCAGCAGCATCAAAAAATTCGGGGCCTTGTAAATGTTTATCCCTGGCTTCAATACCCGTGTTGATAGAACTCACATCTACAGAACAGGTAATGGAAGAATTAGCCGGAGTGGTCTCATCAAATTTAACTTCACCTGCAGCGCCTTTAAAATTACCGATCATTTCTTTTCCGTGTGCCTGCATGGTAAATTTAACCATCGCCTTTTCATTATCTATTTTCCAGTTGATAATGGTTTGCAGTGTATAAGCCGACCCGATCAGTGTAATTATTCCGGCGGCGGCAATCACTAATAGCTTTTTCATTTTTACTAAATTTTAATTGGATGCAAATTAGGACTTAAAACAGAACGTGGCAAAATCAAATTGTTAAATGATCAGAAGAGTGTTTGAACACCATTTTCAAATTTTGCTTCGTGTGCCAGCAGCCATTTTTTGCGCCAGAGGTCGCCACCATAACCTACGAGATCTCCATTGCTGCCAATCACGCGGTGACAGGGAACGATGATTGATATTGAGTTTTTCCCATTCGTAGTACCTACTGCACGAATGGCTTTTACATCGCCGATATTTTTAGAAAGCTGCAGGTAACTGATGGTGCGGCCATAAGGGATATGTGTTAACTGTTCCCATACTTTCAATTGAAAAACGGTGCCTTCCTGTTGCAATGGCATATCGAATATTTTTCTTTTGCCTTCAAAATATTCTTTGAGTTGGTTGATGGTTTTTTCTGCACCTGGAGAAAGATCTGTTTCTGCGTGGATCTCATTTTCATTAATGGCAGGACCTTTCCAGGAATTGATAAAAAAGAGCGCATTCAATATATCACCGGATGTTTTGATCTCGAGAATGCCAACAGGAGAATGATAATAAGCCTTTTGCTGTTCCATGATTAACCGATCTTGCAACCGTTTTTTACAGGTTGTGATGCCTGCAGCAAAACTACATTGTTATCTTCATTATATACGCCCAACACCAGGCATTCACTGAAAAAATTTGCGATCTGTTTTGCGGGAAAATTAATTACAGCAATGATCTGCCTGCCGGCAAGTTCTTCTTTTTTATAAAGATGTGTCAGCTGTGCAGAAGAATGTTTAATGCCCATTTCTCCAAAATCAATTGCCAGTTGATAAGCAGGTTTTTTGGCATTGGGAAAATCATTGACTGAAATAATAGTTCCGATCCGGATATCTATTTTTTCAAAATCCGGCCAGGTGATCATTTGAATTAAAAATTAAAAAGTAAAAATTCAGATTTGAAAAAAGTAAAAATATTTACGGATAGTCAGGTCTTTCTTTTTTTAATTTTTACTTTTGATTTCTTCTGTTTTCACAACAGCATCCAGGTTCAGCTTACCAAACAAATGCGGAAATTCTTCATTTACCGAAGGGGAAACTTCATACTTCAGTAATGCATCCAGTTTTGTTTCATCAACATGCAACAGCAGGAGATCAGTCTGATCTTTGTAATATCTTTCCAGCACACCCGCCACCTGTTCTTTCTTACTTAAATGAATAAAGCCTTCTGTAAAAAGTGAAAGTGCTTCATAAGCCCCTTGTTCCTGTGCTTTCTGCCAACTATGCTTTGTCGTTACGTGATAGATCATCCTGAATTAAATTAAGAATTAAGAGTTAAGAATGAAAGATGGAAGCGTTATTCATCAATCAGTTTGCTTAACAGCAACAATTCCTCCAGTTTATAACGGTTACGTTCGTCATCGAAACATTTACCCAACTCTTCCAGCAATAACTGGATAATACTTGTATTATTCAGCGGCCGGTAATAAGATGGAGTAGGAGGGACTGATATCCGTTTAAAATAATTCTCAACATCCTTATGAGAATAGATCTGCCCCCCAACCGGGTCAATAAAGAACAATATTTTTTGCGAAGGATGCCCGGAAGGATTGAGCACTTCATATTGGGTATCAAAATAACCAAGGATGAATTGTTTGGGAATGTTCACAGCTTTCACAGGAATATCCAGCAGTTTACAAAGCACCAGGTACAGGATCCCGTTGCTGATCGCATTTCCTTTTTTTGTTTCAAGCACTTTATTGATCAGGAAATCTTCGGGCTGATTATATGCGATCTCTACACCACGCAGTTTATGATAATTATAAAGAATGCTCGTGATCACGTTATTGATCTGTTCCAGGGGCGTAAGATAACTGTTCATTTCGAGCCAGATATTCCTGCGGATCTTTTCAAGGTCCTGCATGACCGTCACCGATTGCATATCCGGGTAATGATATCTTGCTGCCAGCAATGCGCCCTGCAGCAGATCATTTCCATTTTGCTTCCAGTTTGTAAAATCGTCTGTCAGATCACGATAGTGCAAACGGTGGATGAGCAATTCTATTCTTTCCTGGATGATCTCATCGGGCGTGGTTTCCCAGAGATATTCGAGGTTAGGAATGATGGCTTTGCCGAATGAAATGATACGGTCACTTACGGTGCTGTATACTTCTTCATCGGGATCATCAATCAAATGAAAAAGTGCAGAGATCTCTTTGTCTTCGTTCAAGGTAAATTATTTGATTACAATTTCGGAAACGAAGACCAGATTATGAAAGGATTATTTTCCACATGATGTTATCAAGACGTTATAAGTGGTAAGTTATAAGTCGTAAGTATAAGCAGAAAGTTATAACTAGAAATACAAACTGCAATAGCTACTAATAAAAAAAAGGTCAGCTAAAGGCCGACCACTTATAACTTAAAACTTATAACTTAAAACTTTATTTCTTCTTCGCTGCTTTCTTTGGCGCGGCTTTTTTAGTTGCAGATTTTTTTGCTGCTGCTTTTTTATCAAATGCTTTCGGGTCCTGCACCAGTATCATCTTCTTTACATCTTCAAGTGTAATGGCCGATAATTCTTCAGGAGTATATTTGGTTTTATCTTCCTTTCCGAAAAGTTTCATCATTTTCTTATTGAATTTAATGAACGGGCCCCAACGGCCATTTTCGATTGAAATTTTTTCTTCCGGCCATTGCTGAATAAAACGATTTGCTTCTTTTTCAATTTTCTTTTCTATCAGTTCATCACAATCCGATTGTGTGAGCGTATCAAAATTATAGGCCCGCGGAATATTAATGAACATGTCATTCCATTTAATGAACGGACCAAATCTTCCTTTTCCTTTGGTGATCGGTTTATCCTGGTAAAAACCAATTGGTGCATCTTCTTTCTGTTTCGCATTAATGATCTCCACCGCACGATCGAGTTCTACGTCCAGCGGCTCTTCACCTTTCGGAATGGAGATAAATGCTTCGCCCCATTTTACATAAGGACCAAAGCGTCCAATGTTTACCGATACTTCCTGTCCTTCATACTCACCCAACACCAATGGCAATCTGAAAAGGTCCATGGCTTCTTCCATGGAAATGGTCTCAATGCTTTGTGTTGCTTTCAGTTTGGCAAACTTTGGCTTCTCTTCATCTTCCTGTTTACCGATCTGAACCATCGGGCCATAACGCCCCATTCTTGCGATCACCGGTTTACCGGTTACTGTATCCACGCCGAGATCGCGTTCGCCTTTGGCGCGTTCTGCATTTTCAAGGGTATGTGCAACATCTTCATGAAAGGGTTTATAAAACTCACCTACCATTTTACCCCAGTTCATTTTTCCTTCTGCCACTTTATCAAATTCCTCTTCAATATTTGCAGTAAAAGAATAATCCATCACATTATCGAAATGCTGATTCAGAAAATCAGTTACCACAAGTCCAAGATCAGTAGGAAATAATTTTGATTTTTCTGCACCGGTATTTTCCTGCTCCATCATTTTTTCAATACTGTCATTTTTCAAACGCAGTATTCTGAAATCCCTTCTCACACCTTCCTTATCGCGTTTCTCTACATAATTTCTTTTAATGATCGTGCTGATAGTAGGGGCGTAAGTACTCGGTCTGCCGATACCCAACTCTTCCATTTTTTTCACCAGTGAAGCTTCGGTATATCTTGCGGAAGGCCGGCTGAATCTTTCTGTTGCCGTCATCTGCCTGAATTCCAGTTGCTGCCCAACACTCATATTCGGCAGACGGCTTTCATCATTTTCATCCGGCGTTTCTTCATCATCAGAACTTTCCATGTACACTTTTAAAAAGCCATCAAATTTTAATACTTCACCGGATGCGGTCAGATCTTCGTTATTGGTATTGATATTTATTTTAACCGTTGTCTTTTCCAGTTCCGCATCGCTCATCTGCGAAGCAATGGTTCTCTTCCAGACCAGTTCATACAAACGGTTCAATTCAAAATCATCGATCGTACTTTCTTCCATGTTAGTGGGGCGGATCGCTTCATGGGCTTCCTGCGCACTTTCGTTTTTATTTTTGTATTTACGAACCTGCAGGTAACGCTGTCCGTAATTTTTATTGATCTCTTTGGTAATGTCTTCCATTGCAGTTTCACCCAGGCTCACACTATCTGTACGCATGTAAGTGATCTTTCCGCTTTCATATAATTTCTGCGCCAGCAACATGGTTTTACTAACACCATAACCCAGTTTACGACTGGCTTCCTGTTGTAAGGTTGAAGTGGTGAAAGGTGCTGCCGGCGTACGTTTACCGGGCCTTACCTGAATGTCTCTTACCGTATATTTTGCAGCAACGCAGGTTTGTAAAAATTTCTCAGCATCGCCCACCTCATCATATTTTTTCCCTTCTGCCTTAAAAGCAACAGAGCGGTCATTCAGATCTTTTGCCGCCAGCAAAGCATCTATTCGAAAACTTCCGGTGCTGTGAAACTGGTTGATCTCCCTTTCTTTTTCAGCAATTAATTTTACGGCAACACTTTGTACACGGCCTGCACTCAGACTCCGCTGCATACCGATCTTTCTCCATAAAACAGGACTGAGTTCAAAACCCACGATCCTGTCGAGTACACGACGGGCCTGCTGCGCATCCACCAGGTTCATATTAATGGTACGCGGATTTTTTACTGCCGCTTCAATTGCTTTTTTAGTAATCTCATGAAAAACGATGCGCTTGGTTGTTTTAGGATCAAGACCCAATACTTCTGCAAGGTGCCAGCTGATGCTTTCTCCTTCGCGGTCCTCATCCGATGCCAGCCAAACTT
>JBDUCW010000153.1:0-10504 GCA_040003235.1 Ferruginibacter sp.
GGCTTAGCTTTTTGGGCTTTGGCTTTTATCTGGCGACACTCGCAGCCTTAGCTACGCTCGGCGCAGCATTTATGTTTCGTGCTCCCGGTGATAGTATTAAAAGCGGATTCGACAGCCTGAAAGATGACATCAACAAAAAAGCAAACCAGGGCGGCAATACCGGCGGCACTGTTTAAACAAGATATCTTGATTCATAAAAAAAGCATCATCTTGCGGTGATGCTTTTTTATATGGTTCAATTCAGTCAATTTTACAAAAAAAATCATGTCAATCGCCGATATACGTAAAGACTATAAACTGAAGACATTCGATGAAAAAGATGCAGTTACCGATGCCATTGATCAATTCAGTAATTGGTGGGATGAAGCAACGCATAGCGAAATTGAAGAAGTGAATGCCATGACACTGGCCACTGCAACCCAGGCAGGAACGCCGGATGCAAGGATCGTTTTACTGAAAGGATTTGATAAAAATGGATTCGTTTTTTTTACCAATTATGAAAGTGCCAAGGGCAATGAACTGAAAGAAAATCCAACAGCCTGTCTTGTTTTTTTCTGGAAAGAACTGGAAAGACAAATAAGAATTAAAGGTTCCGTACAGAAGGTCAGCGGAGCCGAGAGTGATATTTATTTTGCATCAAGGCCCGAAGGCAGCAGGATCGGTGCATGGGCATCCCCACAAAGCAGTGTTATTGAAAACAGGGAAGTAATTGAAAAAAATGCAGCGGACTATCAGCAGCAATTCAATAACAAAACGATTGAGCGTCCACCACATTGGGGTGGCTATATTGTAAAGCCCTCTGCTATTGAGTTCTGGCAGGGAAGGCCCAGCCGCCTGCATGACAGGTTGCTGTATACATTGCAGGAAACTGGGCTGTGGATGGTAGAAAGATTGGCCCCCTGATCTGGTATCAGTTGACAATGTTGGCGAGGGTTGATAAAGGTCAGGAAAAAGTGAACTACCAAACTTCATCAACTTTATTAACCATATTAACTTTAGTCCTTCTTCGCTACTGCTGCTTTCTTCTTCACTTTAGCCGGTCTTGATTTACCAAAACTTGCTTTTGTAATTTTTCCTTTTTTTGTTCTGATATCACCGCGTCCCATAATAAATGTTTTTATTTTAAAGGGAACGAAGGTAAGGGATAATTAAAAATTGATAATGGATAATTGATAATTAAAAATTCCTGATACCTTAAAATTCACTTGCCATAACAAAAACTGCAGCGGTTTGAAAGAGTTATCCATTAATTAAGCTCTGCCTTCTGTTTCCCAAACAACCGTTCGTCTTCTTTCAGTTTAAGTTCCCATTGCCAGGCAGTACGCATCATATCTTCAATATTGTATTGGGGATTCCACTTCAGTTCATTTTTTGCTTTATCGTTATTGGCATAAATCGCAATCACATCGCCCTGCCGGCGTGGTCCCATTTGATAATTCAGTTTTACGCCACTCACTTTTTCAAATGCCGCAATTACTTCCAGTACGGTAAACCCATCTCCTGTACCAAGATTAAATATACTGCACCTGTCTGTTTTGCTTTCATCTTCCAACAGGCCGAGGGCGAGCGTATGGGCATGTGCAATATCACTTACATGTATATAATCCCGCAGGCAACTTCCATCTCTCGTGGGGTAATCGCTGCCCCAAACCTGCATCTGCGCTATCTTTCCGATTGCTGTTTGTGTAATAGCCGGAACAAGGTTCGCCGGTTTGCCAACAGGTATTTCGCCGATATGATTGGAAGGATGTGCTCCAACCGGATTGAAATAACGCAGCAATATCGCTTTCATATTATTTATTCTAACCGTATCTGTCACGATCTGTTCGCCTACCTGTTTGGTATAACCGTAAGGACTTTCTGCCGGTTTTTGAGGAGTGGTTTCTGTAACCGGTATTGTATCAGGATTGCCGTATACCGTACAGCTGGAAGAAAATACAAAATGTGTTACATTGAATTCAGCTGCGCATTTTAAAATATTGATCAGCGAATAAATGTTGTTCTCAAAATACATCAAAGGCTTTTCCACTGATTCGCCAACTGCTTTGTATGCGGCAAAATGAATGATGCCATTGATATCCGGATTTTCCTGGAAGATCGCATGCGTTTCATCAAAATTGCAAAGGTCTACTTTATAATTTTTGATCTTTTTACCCGTGATCTTTTCCACACCATCCAATATACCTGCATTGCTGCGGGAATTATTGTCTGCACTGATCACGTCATAACCGTTTTCAACAAGATCAACAATGGTATGGGAACCGATGTAACCACATCCGCCTGTAACAAGGATTTTTTTCATGAAACAAAAATAAGTTATAAGTTGGACGTAATACGTTGTACGTTATCCGTAAAAAAGAAAGGTATAAGTTTTAAGTCGTAAGTTTTTATAGACAAAGCAACTTTTAAAGAAGCGATAAATAAGGCTGTTAGAAGAATTATGAAATAGAAAAGTGCCCCAAACGGAACACTTCAAAACTTATAACGTATAACTTATAACGTATAACTTATAACTTATAACTTATAATGTAATACTTAATTGTGGCTGATCATCGTCATGGTAACCCCATAACCCAATCTATATCCGCCATGACCGGGAGTGGGTGGTTGATATTCACGATGTAAAAAATTGCGGTACACCAGGCCGATGCCTTTTGCATATTTTTCTATACTGAGATTTTTTTCGCTGTAACTGTTTACGTCGGTAACATTCCCGATCTCTTCGTCGCGCTGATTAACTGTAATGGTATTGTCCACTGTCACAGAACCCAGCACCAGCGGCTGATTCAGGTCCTGGTAAGTGTAATCCCAATCATCCATATATTTTATATCTGACAGCAGTGAATAAGTATCAAGATAGGTATTACCCTTCCAGGAATAACCATCTCTCAAAGGTTGTTTCAGTTTAATAAAGCGGTTATTGTTCTCAATGAATTCAATGGTATTGTCCTGCGGAACAGTCATGAAGCTGTTGATTGGATTCCATGGAGCCGTAGTTCCCTGGCGGCTGTAACGGAAAATACGGTAAGCGGTGCGGCCAAGGTTGTCCGTTATCTGCGCCATTACAGAATCTTTTACAAAATAGCTCACTACGGTATCCTTTGTTCCGAAATTGATATAGAGCGTAGAATCGAGTTTATAAGTGATCTGTTTGCCTGGTGTCTGCAGGTTGTAATCCTGGATATTGTCAAAGGTCAGCACTTCAGTTTTTTTGCTGCACGAACCAAGCACTGCAACTGACAGGATTAATATTGGAAACAAAAACTTTTTCATAAAATAAAATTACTTTCAATTTAGACCCTCCGGTTAAACGAAAGGCTGCATATTTCTTTGTATTATTCCGCCGCCGATCACATCATCTGCTTCATAAAAAACAGCACTCTGCCCCGGCGCAATGCCTTTTACATCTTCGTAAAAACGAACATTTATACCATTTTCGTATGTACGCAGGTTACTTAAGGCGCCTTTATCTTTATAACGGATCTTGGTGATGGCTTCCATCCCTTCTGTAATGCCATCATATTTGATCCAGTTTACGCGGGCCACATTCATTTCACTGCCGTTCAGGTCTGCTTCTTCGCCCAATACCACAGTGTTTGTTTCAGGAATGATCTGAGTTACGAAGGCGGGTTTGCCCAATGCAATATCCAATCCTTTGCGCTGGCCCACTGTATAGAACGGGTATCCTTTATGATTGCCCAATATTTTTCCCTGCTTATCCACGAACAGGCCTCCATTTACTTTTTCTTCCAGGCCATCCACACGGCGTTTTAAAAAACCACGGTAATCGTTATCGGGCACAAAACATATTTCATAGCTTTCTGCTTTCTTCGCCAGTTCGGGGTAACCGAAATCATGCGCCATCTGGCGGATCTGTGTTTTGTGATAAGTACCCAATGGCAATAAAGTTCTTTGCAAGAGATCCTGCTGCAATCCCCACAAAACATAACTCTGGTCTTTGGTATCATCAATACCCTTGCGGATAAAATGCCTGCCGTTGCTATGTTGATGAACCTGTGCATAATGCCCGGTGGCAATGAAATCGCAATTGAGTGCATCGGCCCTTTTTAAAAGTGCTCTCCATTTAATATGTGTATTGCACATCACGCATGGATTGGGCGTGCGGCCGGCCATGTATTCTTCTACAAAATTCTCAATTACAAAATCGCCAAACTCTTCGCGGATATCGAGTATAAAATGCGGGAAACCATGCTGCACCGCTGCTGCCCTGGCATCATTGAAACTGTCTAAATTACAGCAGCCGGTTTCTTTTTTAGAATTACCGCCGCCACTGGTTGCATAATCCCATGTTTTCATGGTAATGCCTACCACTTCATAACCTTCGTGGTGAAGCATCAAAGCGGCTACAGTACTATCGATACCGCCGCTCATGGCCATTAAAACTTTGCCTTTCTTACTCATCTTCCTTCGATTTGTGTTGGACGGGCAAAGATACGTTGGAAAGTAGTACGTCATACGTTTTACGTAGTACGTTTGTGTTTACGAAATCAGGAGATCATTTTGTTGTCGGGAAAGAGTTAAGTTCAAAATCGAAAATATCTTCTTTCGTGCACTACGTAAAACGTATCACGTATAACCTATAACTTGTACTTTTGCCCCATGCAGCAATACCTCGATCTCGTTCAGCATATTATTGATCATGGTGCAGACAAAAGTGACCGCACCGGAACCGGCACCAGGAGCGTGTTTGGATACCAGATGCGGTTTGATCTGGCCAAAGGTTTTCCAATGGTAACCACTAAAAAAACACATTTAAAAAGTATCATTCATGAACTGCTTTGGTTTTTAAAAGGCGACACCAATATTGGCTACCTCAAAGAAAACAATGTTCGTATCTGGGATGAGTGGGCAGATGAAGAGGGTAATTTAGGGCCGGTATATGGTAAACAATGGCGCAGCTGGGAAGGCGCAGATGGTGTGGAAGTGGATCAGGTTGCAGACCTGATCAAACAATTAAAAACAAATCCCGATAGCCGCCGGCTCATTATCAGTGCCTGGAATGTGGCGGATCTGCCGAAGATGAAACTGATGCCCTGTCATTGTTTATTTCAGTTTTATACTTCTGCTCCGGATGCAAATGGGAAGCGGAGGCTGAGTTGCCAGTTATACCAACGCAGTGCCGATGTTTTTTTAGGCGTGCCTTTTAATATTGCATCGTATGCTTTATTTACGTTGATGATCGCGCAGGTATGTGATATGGAACCCGGAGAATTTATTCATTAATTCGGTGATGTGCATTTGTACAATAATCATTTTGAACAGGCGCACCTGCAATTGACAAGAACTCCTTTTCCATTACCACAGATGAGCATTAATCCTGAAGTAAAAAATATTTTTGAATTTAAGTTCGAGGACTTTGAATTGCTGAATTATCAATCACATCCGGGAATTAAGGCGCCGGTTGCAGTTTAAAGACAGAATAAGGAATAAGAAATAAATAATAAGAAATAAGGAAGTTGAACAGAATATTAATTGAAGAATTGTGTATTATCTGACTTTTTTATTTCATAGTTTCATTGTTGTTCTTCCTGGCTGTTTCGATACTTTTCATAAAAATAGCCATCAGTTCGTTGCATTCTTTCAAAGTAATACCAGAAGAATCATTTGACATAATTGGTTTTTCTATTATAATTCTAAGATTTATTCTGCTCTCGCGAATTTCCTTTAGCACCATTTTCATTTTATGAACAAAGTCTGCTGATGATTCGGCTGCTTGTGCTTCTCCATATATCAATGCACAGGCTGTACTGCTTCTTGATAATTGATAAGAAAGATTCTGCGCAGCTTTAGTCATTGGTAGTTTATCGCAGATATCTAAACATGAGCACGCGAATTTTATCAACCTGTCTTCAAGATCATATCTCTTATTTTCCATTAATAAAAGATTAAAAACGAAATTTAAGAACAACCGCTTTATACGCAACCGTGTTTTTTCTTAATATCCAGCGTTTTTACCCCTAAGAAATTCCGCTTTGATTTTGCATTCCTCTCAACTTTCTTATTTTGTGTTTCTTATTTCTTATTCCTTATTTTGTATTATGATTTCACTTATCGTCGCCGCTTCCACCAACAATGCTATTGGAAAAAATGGCAAACTGCTCTGGAGTTTACCCAATGACATGAAGTTCTTTAAGAATACTACCTGGGGTATGCCGATCATTATGGGACGTAAAACTTTTGAAGATGTGAACGAACCATTGAATGGAAGAGTAAACATTGTGATCACCAGAAATCCGGATTGGAAAAAACCAAACACGACTGTAGTAAGTAATTTAAAAGATGCGATTGCTGAGGCCGAAAAAACAAACTGTAAAGAAATATTCATTATCGGCGGCGGAGAAATATTTAAAGAAAGTATGGACCTCGCCGACCGGATTTACATTACAAGAGTTCACGCGACATTAGATGGAGACGCTTACTTCCCTGTGATTGATGATACAAAGTGGGACCTGGTTTTTAATGAAGATTTTCCGGCAGATGAAAAACATGCGTACGCATATTCATTTCAGACATGGGAACCTCACCCTTAGTCCCTCTCCTGCAGAGAGGGAAATTAAAACGAGAATGAATCGGATCATCGGAAAAAGATTTTGTCGATGCATATAAAGTGTTTTTTAAATTAAAATGATGCTCAACTTCCTTATTCCTTATTTTTAATTTCTTATTCCTTATTTCCATTGTATTCTTCTTTTCAATTAGCAAAAAAATATCTGCATTATTATTTCACAGCTTCCAATGGAAAAGGGCATGGCATGCATTCTCCCTTTGTTTTTGATTTCATTCAACATGTATTGAATGATAAAAAAAAATATGAGCGTTATGAAAAAATTGAGGCCGTAAGAAAAGATTTACTCAATAATAATTCTGTGATCAGGGTACAGGATTTTGGCGCCGGTTCAACTGTTATCAAGACCAATGAACGGATGATAAAAAAAATGGCTCGGTCTTCTTTGAAGCCGAAAAAATTTGCGCAGCTCTTATTCAGAATTGTAAAACATTATCAACCCTCATCCATTCTGGAACTCGGCACGTCTTTCGGTATTACTACCGCTTATCTTGCTTCCGGAAATATTTCAGCAACTGTTCATACCTGCGAAGGGGCACCGGAAATTGCCCGGATTGCACTACATAATTTTGATCAGCTTCAACTCAACAATATAAAAATTACGCAGGGCGATTTTACCATTACGCTTCCGGCCCTGTTG
The DNA here is from genome assembly GCA_040003235.1 of Ferruginibacter sp. Taxonomy (GTDB): domain Bacteria; phylum Bacteroidota; class Bacteroidia; order Chitinophagales; family Chitinophagaceae; genus Ferruginibacter. Next base: position 7,227 of record JBDUCW010000153.1, read on the forward strand.
AATACATTAAATATTATTGATTTTGTTTTCATAGATGGCAATCATCGCAAAACACCGACGTTGCTATATTTTGAGCAACTATTAAAACACTCGGGCAACGGGAGTATTTTTATTTTTGACGACATACATTGGAGCATAGAAATGGAAGAAGCCTGGGAAGAAATAAAAAATAATCCTGCGGTTACGCAAACGATTGACCTGTTTTTTATTGGCATTGCACTGTTTAACGTTAATTTTGTGGCGAAACAACATCACGTGATCCGGTTTTGAAGGGCAGGATGAGAAGTTGACAACGTTGACGAAGTTGATATAGGTTAGACGCTATAACCTGACGGCCTTTATCAACCCTTTCAGCTTTATTAACTTCATCAACTTTTAACTACCTGATTAATTTTTATCTTAGCCACTATTAAATCTGTTTATGATCATTGCTGCTTTAAAGGAACCATCTCCCGAAACAAGAGTTTCTGTTTTACCTGAACATATAGCTGCATTTAAAAAATGGAACCTGGAAGTTTATATCGAATCCGATGCCGGTGCTGCAGCATTTGCAACAGATGCTGCTTACACATCCGCCGGTGCTTTAATAAAATCCCGCAGTGAAATTCTTCAGAACGCTGATATTATTTTATCGATTAATAATCTTGTCAATGCTGATACTGCTGCATTAAAACCAGGCGCAGTGATACTCGGCGTATATCAGCCACTGTTTAATTACGATATGATCAAAGACTGGGCAGGCAAAGGTTTTACAACTTTCAGTATTGATATGATCCCGCGGACTACGCGTGCACAAAGTATGGATGTATTGAGCAGCCAGGCAAATATTGCGGGTTATAAAGCAGTCTTGCAGGCCGCCAATTTATTTCCAAAATATTTTCCGATGTTCATGACCTCTGCCGGAAGTATTCCACCGGCAAAACTGCTGATATTGGGTGCAGGCGTTGCAGGTTTGCAGGCCATTGCAACCGCACGCAGACTGGGAGCTATTGTTGAAGTGTTTGATACCAGGCCTGCAGTAAAAGAAGAAGTAATGAGCCTTGGTGCAAAATTCGTGGAAGTGGAAGGTGCAGCAGATGCCAGCAAGGCCGGCGGTTATGCCGTAGAACAAACTGCAGAATTCTTAGAACGTCAGAAACAAAAAATTGCAGAGAGTGTTGCCAAGGCCGATATTGTAATCACAACTGCACAGATACCGGGAAAGAAAGCACCCATATTGATTACGGAAGCTATGATCGCAGCTATGAAATATGGTTCTGTCATCATCGACCTTGCAGCAGCTACCGGTGGCAACACAGAGATCACCAAAAATGACGCAACTATTATTCATAATGGCGTTACCATTGTTGGTAATTCTGCACTTGCAGCCAGCATGCCCAGCGACGCCAGTAAGATGTACGGTAAAAATATTTCTAATTTTTTACAGCTCATTATTAAAGAAGGAAATCTGAATTTAAATTTCGAAGATGATCTGGTGAAAGGCACCTGTATTACTTATAATGGCAAAGTGGTGAATGAAAGACTCAACCAGTTGCTGGCCACCGTTAGTTATTAAGTTTAGATAAATACAGTTGGCTGTTGACAGATGACAGTGGACAGAAAATACAGAATAAGAAATAATAAATAATAAATAAGGAATAAGGAAGGGAATACAGAATACAAGTTAAAATCAAAGCAGGTATTGCTAAAATTTCAGCCTACCGCCTTCCCGTCTTCCCGTCAGGAAAGCATGATGAAAGTCTGAACTTAGTTAGCCATTATTCTCAACACGAATATTCAGAAAAATAACTAAGCCAAAAAAATATCAGAATAATTCTTAATTATAAATATGGAAGCAATATTAAATTTTATTTCAGAAAATCAACAGATCATTTATATCGTGATCCTGATGATCTTTTTGGGTATTGAAGTGATCGGACGTGTACCGAGTGTTTTGCATACGCCGCTGATGAGTGGCGCCAATGCCATTCACGGTGTGGTTATTATCGGTGCCATCATTGTAATGGGCAAAGCTGCCACTGACAATTATCTTGCGCTGATACTCGGTTTTCTGGCAGTGATATTGGGAACGATTAACGTGGTGGGCGGATTTGTTGTAACCGACCGGATGCTGGAAATGTTTAAGGGGAAGAAGCCGAGCACGAAAGCATAACCCCGGCCCTAAAGGGAGTAACTTGAAGACCATGCGAAACAATTATTATAAAACTATTTTTATCATCAGCTTTGATTTCTTTTTAAAGAAATAGAGGCTTTAATTGTCCCCCTTCAGGGGATAGGGGTGTATTATGACTTTTAATATATTGACCATCTGTTATCTTATCGCTTCGGTAACTTTTATTCTTGGATTAAAAATGTTATCGCATCCGCTTTCAGCAAGGCGCGGAAACCTGATTGCGGCCGCAGGTATGGCCATTGCCATTTTTGCCACTATCTTTTTATACAGCGATGATGATGTACCTCAACTGCACAATTATATATGGATCTTCGGCGGCATCGTGATCGGAACCATCATCGGTTTCTTCTCTGCCAAAAAAGTAAAGATGACGGCCATGCCGGAAATGGTAAGTCTTTTTAATGGAATGGGCGGCGCCTGTGCCATGCTGATCTCCATTGTTGAATTCGATCATCTGAAGCGTGCGTTTCAAAGCATGGACAGTATGAACCTGCTGTTCTCTGATGATGTGGCTGTCGGACATTATCTCACCATCGCCGCAGGACTGATCATCGGAAGTGTGTCCTTTGCCGGTAGTGTGATCGCTTATTTAAAACTCAGCGGCAAACTGAAAGATTTCAGTTTTAAAGGACAGCATATTTTTAACGGCATCCTTTTATTGCTTACTATCGGACTTGCAGTTTATACTTATAACAGTGATCTGAAAACATCAGGCATTCTTTTTTACTGCACATTGGGAATGGCATTGCTCTATGGAATTTTCTTTGTGCTGCCGATCGGCGGTGCCGATATGCCTGTTGTTATTTCATTGTTGAATTCATTTACCGGTGTGGCTGCAGCATGTGGTGGTTTTATGTACAACAACAAAGCCATGCTCACCGGTGGTATATTGGTTGGCGCTGCAGGTACATTGTTGACGATACTCATGTGCAAAGCCATGAACCGGAGTTTACTCAATGTGGTCATTGGTTCATTCGGTGGTAACAAAACCGGTGCTGCTGCGGGAAGTACAGCACAGGGCGCTTACAAAGAGATTAGTTTGAGTGATGCAGCCATGCTGATGAGTTATGCCAATAAAGTAATGATCGTTCCGGGTTATGGTTTG
>JBDUCW010000259.1:0-3104 GCA_040003235.1 Ferruginibacter sp.
TTCCTGGAAAGAACAACTTCAAAAAGGCAATAGTATGTCGCTCGATGGATTCGTATCAATGGCAATTGACAAAAATCTGCGTAATACTGTTTTTGTTGATGTTACGGCCAATGACTTTGTCGCTTCCTGTTATGAAAGATTACTTGAAAAAAGTATTTCAGTTGTGGCTTGCAATAAAGTGGCCTGTTCTTCTTCTTATGAACATTATAAAAAATTAAAGGACCTGAGTCGTGAATATAACGCCATGTTTTGTTTTGAAACCAATGTAGGCGCAGGTTTACCAGTGATCGGAACATTGAACAGCCTTTTGCAAAGTGGCGACAGTATTACTAAAATCGAAGCGGTATTAAGTGGGACATTGAATTTTGTTTTTAATAATTATGATGGCACAAGGTCTTTCGCTGCAGTAGTAAAACAGGCACAGGATGAAGGATATACTGAACCTGATCCACGGCTTGATCTGGGTGGTACAGATGTAATGCGCAAAATAATGATACTTGCAAGAGAGGCAGGCAACATGATGGAACTGCATGAAGTGGCGAACAAAGAATTCATGCCAACTTCCTGTATGGAAGGCAGCATCGAAAATTTTTATTCCGAAATGGAAAAGCATGAAGCGCACTTTAAATCAATGTACGATACCGCAAAAACCAATGGGAATAAACTTAAATTCGTAGCAAAACTTGAAAACGGAAATGCTGCTGTTGGATTAACGGAGATCGATCCGCAACACGATTTCTATCACCTGTATGGTAAAGACAACGTGGTAAGATTTTACACCAACCGTTATAAAGACCAACCATTGGTAATAAAAGGTGCAGGCGCAGGCGCTGAAGTAACGGCATCAGGTGTGTTTGCAGATATTATCAGCACTGCAACCGTTTAGAATTTAGAATTAAGAGTTATGAGTTGAAACTCTTTTAATAAACCAAGTTTGGAATAAAAATTATAATCTTTAAATAACTCCCCTTTAGGGGATGGGGGCATGAAAAAACAAATCACCATACAATCTCCTGGCACAGTAGCCAATCTCGTTTGCGGTTTTGATATTTTAGGATTGGCATTGAATGATCCGTTTGATATCATGACTTTAAAATTACTGGATGAACCAAAACTCATTATTCATCATGAAGATGATTATGGTTTACCCACACAACCTGAAAAAAATGTAGCAGGTGTGGCATTATTGGCGTTGATGGAAAAGATGCCGGAGATTGGTTTTGAATTAACGATCAACAAACAGATCAAACCCGGCAGTGGCCTAGGAAGCAGCGCTGCAAGTTCAGCCGGCGCTGTTGCTGCCGCCAATATTTTACTGAATAATATTTTTTCAAAAGAAGAACTGGTGCAGTTTGCAATGAATGGCGAAAAATTAGCCACCGGCGTAAAACATGCAGATAATATTGCGCCCTGTTTGTATGGTGGCGTTACATTGATCCGCTCTGTTTTTCCTTTGGATATTATTCAGTTGACAGCACCTCCTTTATACATCAGCATTGTACATCCGCAGATCGAAGTGAAGACGGCAGACGCCAGGCAAATATTGCGCAAACAGGTTCTATTAAAAGATGCCATTAAGCAATGGGGAAATATTGCGGGATTAGTAACGGGTTTTTTAAAAAATGATTATGATCTTATCGGTCGTTCACTTGAAGATGTGATTGTTGAGCCGGTAAGAAGTATATTGATACCAGGTTTCAATGATCTAAAGAACAATTGTAAAGAAGCTGGTGCATTGGGCGGTGGCATTTCCGGTTCGGGGCCATCAGTTTTTATGCTGAGTAAAGATGAAACAACAGCAGTTAAAGTTGAAGAGGTAATGAAAGATGTGTATAACAAATTAGGTGTGGAATATCATACGCATGTAACAACAATCAACTACGATGGCGTACGGGAAATGGAACGCTGATTTGTATGATCTGAACGATTTACGCGGATTTTTTATAAAATACAATTCAAAAACAACACACTCACGACAGCAAAAGAAAATCATACCTTATTATGGCAATCCTAAAAATCAGCGTTCGAAAATGAAGTTTCATAGTACCAATAAAAGCACTTTACCTGTTTCATTTAAAGAAGCCGTCTTGAAAGGACAGGCACCGGATAAAGGATTGTATTTTCCTGAAAGTATTCCGGTTTTACCCGGTGAATTTTATAATATATTACCGGAATTAAGTTTGCCGGAGATTGCCAATACAGTAATGTTTCCTTTTGTAAAAGAAGATATTGATGCAGACACATTAAAAGAACTTACAAGTGAGGTCTTTGATTTCGATATCCCTTTGATACAACTGGAAAAAAATATTTACGCCCTGGAATTATTTCACGGACCAACGGCTGCATTCAAAGATATCGGCGCAAGGTTCATGAGTAAATGTCTCGAAAAATTTTCTGAAGGCAATAAAGAAATTACTGTGCTGGTGGCCACTTCCGGAGATACGGGAAGTGCGGTTGCCAACGGCTTTCTGAATGTTCCCGGCATCAAAGTAGTGATATTATATCCTGATGGGAAGGTCAGTCCTCTTCAGGAAAAACAATTTACTTCTCTGGGAGAAAATATTACGGCTATTGCAATTAACGGAACATTCGACGATTGCCAGGCATTGGTAAAAAAATCATTTGCAGATGATGAACTGAATAAATCCATGCAGCTTTCTTCTGCCAATTCAATTAATATTGCGAGATGGCTGCCGCAGTCCGTTTATTATTTTTATGCGGTTTCCCAGCTGATGAAAGCACACAATACAAAAGAAATTGTGCTGGCTGTACCGAGTGGCAATTTTGGAAATCTTGCTGCAGGATTGCTTGGAAAAAAAATGGGATTGCCTGTTAAATATTTTATCGCAGCCACCAATCTTAATAAGATCGTTCCTGATTATTTATCATCGGGAAATTATCAGCCATTACCTTCCGTTACAACGATCGCCAATGCAATGGATGTTGGTGATCCAAGTAATTTTGTACGCATTATGGAATTGTATGGGCACGATTTTAATTCAATCGCGAAAGATATAAAAGGATATTATTGTACTGATGAACAGATCCGATCCGCGATCGCAACAGTTTTTGTGATCTCGCTGCTCGCAGCCTGCGCAGGCAGA
>JBDUCW010000154.1:0-10425 GCA_040003235.1 Ferruginibacter sp.
GATGGTAAAAAATCACAGGTGGTTATCGGACGTACAGGTGAGATGCGTATCATGGATGTGAAGAATGACCGTTTGCTGATCACCAACAATATTCCTTACGGAGCAACATTGCTGGTAAAAGACGGACAGAAAATCACAAAAGGTGAATCCATCTGTTCATGGGATCCGTTCAACAACGTTATTGTTTCTGAGATCAATGGTACCATTAAGTTCGATGCTTTACTGGAAGGTATTACTTTCCGTGATGAAGCAGATGAGCAGACAGGTCACAAAGAAAAAGTGGTTATTGAAACAAAAGATAAAACCAAATTGCCATCGATCGGAATTGAAGGCAAGGAGAAGAAAGTATATAACCTTCCTGTAGGTTCGCATATCGTTATCGAAGAAGGCGACGAAGTTAGAAGCGGTCAGGTATTGGTTAAGATTCCACGTGTACTCAGCAAACTGAAAGATATCACGGGTGGTCTGCCACGTGTAACAGAACTGTTTGAAGCAAGAAACCCGGGTAACCCTGCGGTGGTTTGCGAAATCGATGGTGTGGTTGCATTCGGTGCTATCAAACGTGGTAACCGTGAGATCATTGTTGAAGCAAGAGATGGTGTAATCCGCAAATACCTTGTTCCGTTGAGCCGCCAGATCCTGGTGCAGGATGGTGACTTTGTAAAAGCCGGTTCATCATTATCTGATGGCCAGGTAGCGCCTGCTGATATTCTTGCGATCAAAGGTCCTTTTGCAGTACAGGAATATGTGGTGAATGAAATTCAGGAAGTTTATCGTTTACAGGGTGTGAAGATCAATGATAAGCACATCGAGGTAATTGTTAGGCAGATGATGCGTAAGGTTGCTGTTGAAGATGCAGGCGATACTAAATTACTTGAAGGAGATACTGAAGATAAATTCGACTTTAACGCAGAGAACGATTACATCTTTGATAAGAAGGTTGTAACCGAACATGGCGAAAGTACCAAGATGAAGGCCGGACAGATCGTAACCGTGCGTGAAGTGAGAGAAGAAAATTCTATCCTTCGCAGAAGTGATAAGAAACTGGTAGAGTTCCGCGATGCGAAACCTGCTACTTCAAGTCCTTTGTTACAAGGTATCACGAAAGCTTCATTGGGTACACATAGTTGGATCTCTGCTGCATCATTCCAGGAAACTACGAAAGTGTTGAGCACTGCTGCTATCAATGGTAAAACGGATCTGATGATGGGCTTGAAAGAGAACGTTATCACCGGTCACTTAATACCAGCCGGTACAGGATTGCGTGATTTTGAAAACATGATCGTGGGCAGCAAGGAAGAATATGAATTGCTGATGACAACCAAGGAAGCGATGAGCTTTGATGAAGAGGAGTAATGTTATCATTTTCTAATAATGTTTGGGAGCAGAAATATATTCTGCTCCTTTTTTATGTAACCACAGCAGATGTGAAGATGTGAAAATATGTAAATGTGAAATTTCCTTCAGTTCGAAAGATTTCAATGTTATATAACAATCTTCACATCTTCACATATTTTCACATCTCCCCATCTCCCCATCTTCACATCTTACCCATCTCCACATCTCCACATCTCAAATCTTCACATCTCAAATCTTCACATTTCCACATCTCCACATTCTCACTTCAGCTCGGGTTAACGGTATCATAAAAGTCCGCCGCAATTATTGCATTCTCTGCGTTTGTAATTATCTTGCCGCCCTAAATATGTTTGCATGAAGAATGTTTCGGTTGCGTTGAATGTGGTCTTGATACTGGCAGTAGGTTATTTATATTATCATTCTTTTGCCGGGAATAAAAAAGGGAACAGTAATTCTTCAGCACCGGCGATCAAAGATTCGATGTGTAAAATAAACGGACGGGTAGCTTACTTTAATATGGACTCAGTTGAAAATAGTTTTGATTATTACAAACAGGAAAAAGCCAAGTTCGATAAGCAGAAAGAAGATGCGAACGCAAGACTCGAAAGCATGCAGAAGAGTTACAATGCACGCCTGATGGATCTTCAGCAACATATCACCACACAGGCCGACCAGGAAAAAGCAAGCCAGGAATTAAGCGGCCTGCAACAAAAGATGCAGGCAGAAAAATCCAGGATCGACAATGAATTGTATGGATATGGAAACAGTCTGAATGAAGATATCTTAAGTAAGATCAATGTTTTTCTGAAAGAATATAACACCCCAAAGAAATGGGATTACATCATGCAGTTTGAACCACGGCTGATATATTATAAAGACAGCACACTCAATATCACTACAGATCTTGTAAACGGATTAAACAGCAGGTATAAAAAAAGTAAGCAGTAAAATTTTTTATACCGTTTTGAAAATATATCTTCAATCCCGTTAACAAACAACGGGATTTTTTATGTCAGAAACTACTCCGGCTTTCAAGCCCACATTAGGCCTCTTTGATGCGACCATGATCGTGGCAGGCAGCATGATCGGTTCAGGTATCTTTATTGTTAGTGCAGACATTACCCGCAATGTGGGAAGCGCCGGCTGGCTCATCATTGTATGGCTGCTTACTGGTTTTATGACGTTGACCGCTGCATTGAGTTATGGCGAACTCAGCGGCATGTATCCCAAAGCAGGCGGACAATATGTTTATCTCAAAGAAGCATACAATCCATTAATAGGATTTTTATATGGCTGGAGTTTTTTCGCCGTGATACAAACCGCTACCATCGCCGCAGTAGGCGTGGCATTTGCAAAATTCACCGCTTATCTTATTCCTGCATTGAGTGAAGATAACTTACTTTTTAAAATTGCAGATGGCGTGAATGCATGCGGTGAACCGAAATATTCTTTCAGCATTAATGCGGCGCAGGTAACATCCATATTCATTATTGTATTGCTGACGTACATCAATACAAAAGGCGTGAAGCTTGGAAAATTAATACAAACCATATTTACTTCTGCGAAACTGTTGGCGTTATTTGGATTGATTCTTTTCGGATTCATCTATGCTTATGGCAAAGGAATATTCGGCGCCAACTGGCATGATTCCATGAATGCTCATAATTTAAATCTGTTGAATGCATGTAAACCGGATGCTGGTTTTACGGGCGTGCCCATTTCAGGTGCATTGCTGATGGGCGCACTGGCGGCTGCAATGGTGGGTTCTGTTTTCAGCAGTGATGCGTGGAACAACGTAACATTCATTGCAGGCGAAATAAAAAATCCGAAAAGGAATATCGGCCTTAGTCTTTTTTTAGGAACACTTATCGTAACCGTTGTTTATGTATTAACCAACGTGATGTACACTGCAGTGTTGCCCATGGATAAGATTGCATTTGCAGTAAAAGACCGCGTAGCGGTAACTGCGGCGCAGGAAATATTTGGTACTGCAGGAACTGTGGTGATTGCATTGCTCATCATGGTTTCTACATTTGGCTGTAACAACGGATTGATACTCGCGGGTGCAAGAGTGTATTATACGATGGCGAAAGACAAACTGTTCTTCCGTCCTGCGGGAACATTGAATAAAAATGCGGTGCCGCAATGGGCATTATGGATACAATGTGTTATTGCATGTGCATGGAGCTTAAGCGGTAAGTACGGACAACTACTGGATATGATCTCTTTTGTAGTGGTAATATTTTATGTGCTTACTATTGCAGGCATTTTTATCCTGCGCAAAAAACGTCCGGATATTGAAAGACCTTACAAAGCATTTGGTTACCCGGTGCTGCCCATCATTTATATTTTAATGGGACTGGCATTCTGTATTTTGCTGATCATTTATAAACCGCAGTTCACCTGGCCGGGATTGATCATTGTGTTGATCGGGATACCGATTTATTATCTTGCAGTTGGCAATAGAAAGAAAATTAATGATCAAAAATAGAACGCTGATTTTTATGATCGAATAGATTGAAATGATTTTGCATACTCTTAATCAAAAAAATCTTAGCTTATCTATACCTCTGTAAAATGATTGAAACATGATTTGTTCTGATATTAAAAGGCAACCAATCCGCATAAATCATAAAGACCATAATAATCTGCGTTCTCTTAATTCTCAATTCTTAATTCTTAATTGTCACAATGGATTTTGATAAATTATTTGAAGACATCAGTAAACTGAAAGTAGCCGTCATCGGCGATGTGATGCTGGATACTTATTGGTGGGGACATGTAGAACGCATCTCACCCGAAGCACCGGTGCCGGTTGTGGCGGTTGACAAAAAAGAACAGCGCATTGGTGGCGCAGCAAACGTTGCGCTGAATATCAGTTCTATGAATGCGGCTGTTTTTGCCATTAGTGTAATGGGTGATGATGATGACGGTATGCAGTTAAAGCAATTGCTTGATGCGAAAAATATCAATACCAGTTATCTTATTCAAAGTAAGGAACGCACGACCACCAATAAGATCCGCATCATCAGCCGTAACCAGCAGATGATGCGGCTGGATGCGGAGATGACTAAAGACATCAGCACTGCAGAAGAAGATGAACTTATCAAAGCATTTGAAAATTTTGTGGCCGCAGAAAAACCCAATGCCGTTATCCTGGAAGATTATAACAAAGGCGTTCTTACGCCAAAGGTGATTGAAAAAGTAATTGCAATCTGTAAAGCCAATCATATCATCACCGCGGTGGATCCCAAAAGAAAAAATTTCTTTGCTTATAAAGGCGTGGATATTTTTAAACCAAATCTTAAAGAAGCGAAGGAAGCTTTTAATATCATCTCTGATAATGTAGATCTCATTTTGCTGGAAGCAATTCATTTGCAACTGCACGAAAAAATACAGCACAATGCTTCTTACATCACGCTTTCAGAAAAAGGTGTGTTCTATCAACAGGGAGATCATACTGCTATTATTCCATCGCATATCCGCAATGTTGCAGATGTAAGTGGTGCAGGGGATACGGTCATTGCCGTTGCAGCGTTGGTATATGCTGCTACAGGAGATATTGCATTAATGGCTGCTATAGCAAATATCGCGGGTGGGTTGGTTTGTGAGGTGGTAGGGACTGCGGCGATTGACCGGGAGTTATTACTTGAAGAATGTAAGAGGCTGTTAACCCCCGTCCCCTAAAGGGGGGTTATTTGGAGGGTATAATCAATTCAAGATATTTTTACCACTGAGTTACGGGAGTTATTTTCACTGAGTTAACAGAGTTTAGATACTTCTTTAATTAAACGTTGATTCTGCGGATCAAATGACTGCCCAACTTTCTTATTCCTTATTTTTTATTCCTTATTTCTTATTCTTATTCGGACCTCACCCTTCCGTCCCTCTCTCCCGATGCATATCGGGAAGAGGGAAACCTGTTCGCGTAAATATCCTGTTTTGATAAAATGAAATGTTTAGCGACTTAAAATGCTTCTCAACTTTCTTATTTCTTATTTCCATGTTCCTTATTTCCCGTCCGACCGTGTCATCCGGGCGGGCTTATTCTGTATTTATAACTCCCCTTCAGGGGCCGGGGTGAGCCGGGGCTTAGGGGTATAATAAAAGGCTCCAGTTGCGGAGCCTTTTATTTTGTGAGTGTAGCGTTGATCATAGACGGATGGATTTGATGAGTGAATATTCGGTTGAACTTACACCGTATTGTGCTTTTACGACTTCTTTGATGTGTAAGGAACAATCAAATAATTCTGCGTAGTGCTGATCACGGCCGGCGAGGGCGGTTTTCCATGCTGCGTAACCGTTAGACATCCGTTGTCCTACTTCTTCGATCTTCGCGTGTTTCTGACGGAGACTGTTGACAGACAGATCGGTGTCGGTAGGATCAAAGGCAGGGGAGAGTTCACCGATAATCGTTACTACATCTGCAAAAGATTTTGCGATAGAACCCATTGCCTGGTGCGATACCGAGATCCTTTTGTCGGTGGTAGTGTCGCCTGCAACCTTGGCTTTTAAAGCAATTGCATTTGCGCGGATACCTCTCAGGCTTTTTACCCTGGAACGCACTTCGGTAGCGGCTTTGGAGCGGATACCATACTGTGCTTTTACTGCGGCATTGATGGGAGCGAGCAGTCTGCGGATGCTTTTTGCATCATCGGAAAACAACTGCTGTCTTTGATCTACTGCCATTGACCAGGAGAGTTTGCCGGAAGCAGATGCGTTGTTACTTTGCTGAATTAAAGAAAGCAACTGATTGAAATGTTCAAGGGTGGTGTTGGGACCCAGTGCCCGGTAGTTTTTGAAACCCGCCAATTTGGTGGCGAAGTCCTGCGCATTGGATAACCTTGTACCCAGTGTGCGTTCTTGTAACTTTTTCATAAAAGAAAATTTAAAAATGATTGGCATTATCGCCGCTTTATTGACGGTTATATATTATGGAAAGTAAACTCTCGTTGTGCTAAAGAAAAGTTAAGTCATGAAACTGTCTGTGGCAAAGGGTTTAAAGGCTATAAAATGATTTAGTAACCGTGAGCAATAATTACAATTGTGCTGTCAATATGTGCAATCTAAAAATCAACAAGTACAATCGTGCTGTCAATAAGTACAATTGACAAATAAATAAGTACAATTGTGCTGTCAATATATACAATCGACAAATCAACAAGTACAATCGTGCTCTCAATATGTACAATTGACAAATCACTAAGTGTAGTTGGCGAAACAATAAATATATTTCGGCAGGCTCAGTATGACATACTTCGACAGGCTAAGGCTTTTATTATTTGAATAGATTTCCCAGTCACAGACTGGCAGATCTGATAGGCCCAAGTGATCCCGGATGAAGTTTAATTATTTACAGGATGTGCCGGGAACACTTGAGCCAGTGAGGGTATGCTGGGAACACTTGAGCCAGTGAGGGATTTATAGGAGGAATACGATGTTGAGATAGGGCTTTTTATTTTAAGGAATGTGAATTCATTTTGAGAAACAGGAAAAACATGGTTGGGTTGATAAGTATGTTTTATAATCTTTATGATAATTAAAATTGAAGTACAAAGCAGTATTTATTAGATTGGTATTAAGCGTTTGTAAACGTTTATAAGCAAGTAAAACCGAATAAATTCGGGTCAATCCCGACAGAATTGCTGCAATGTAAACGTTGGCTTCAAGGCTAAAAGAAATTCAACAATTATCATAACAATTAAAACAAACTAAAATGAAAAAGTCTCTTCTGTCGGCTTTATGCCTTATCGCTTTGTTCGGTAACAGTTTTGCTCAGACAAAGAAAAAATTAATTCGCAGTGTTGTAGTTGTATTCAATACAACATCTAACGACAAGGACCATGATACATATTTAGACGTATCACTTAGCCAGCATGACTATTCGGACAATGCTGATTATTATATGGCAAAAAAAGACGGGATTGGAGGACATTGGAATAATAATTCCTCAAACACCGTTACACTTGACTTAGCAGGAAATTATGATCTAGAGAACTACAAAAATGCTTTTATGAAATTGCATATTTCACCAAACGGAAATGATAAGTGGGAATTTAACTATACCGTCAGAATTACTTATGAAGACGAAAGTGGAAACTCAAAAACTCTAACTAAAGACTATAATGGCAAAGTGTTGACACAAGATAATACAGATTGTTCAGACCCTATATTTTAAGGAAATTGACTTTGAGAATATTCTTATTTCTTTTGTGCATTTGTAACTATGCAAATGCACAAAAGGCTTTTTCTGTAAAGGCCGTTGAAGTTTCATTTTTTTGGTATTGACGAAAATTATCATCCTGACAATTCAGAAACTGCCACTTCGTACATTTCTGCCAAGTCATTAGACAAGAATGGTGTTTTATACCTGGCAACCAGACAAGGCTTAGTTAAAGGTTGAACGCAAGAAGAGATTTACGGTTCGCAATGAGAAAGGGCTTTTGCGCAATTGAAATTGAATGTAATTGTGTGGGCTAAGATCTATATGACGGGTTGAATTGTGGGGTAGGATTTTTTATTTTGCGCAGCATTTGTTTTTGCGAAAAAGAGTATATACATTAGCAAACCCTATCCAGCCAATCCTAAGAACGCTTTTCTTTTAAACTCCAGATTTTTTAATTATTAATATGCGTTTTGTAAACGATTACAAAAAAGTAGAACAGAATAAGTTCAGGTTAATGCAAACAGAATTGCAGCAATTTGTGAATATTTGGTAACTCTTAGCAGACACTATAATTTAATCCTTACTAAACAAGCAAAATGGAATTCTATAAAATTCATTCAGCCAACCGAAATCACAGCAAGCAATTGCAGGACACTGTAAAAAGCACAGTTGACAGATTGCTAAAAAGTAAAACAACTTCAGAAAATCCTGGGGTTCTACTTGGTAGAATCCAAAGTGGCAAGACAACTGCATTCATAGGAGTTATTGCAGAAGCTTTTGACAAAGGAATTGATGTGGCTGTTGTCTTGACAAAAAACTCTGAGTTACTCGGAACACAAACAACAAGAAGAATAAGGAAGGAGTTTAAAGGGTTTGAAGATGATGGTCATATAAACATTTATTATACGCATGCTTTTGGTGACACCATTCTTAAAAAATCACAGTTACTAAATAAAAAAGTATTTATCGCAATTAAAAACCCAAGTAGCATAGCAAAACTTACAAAGGCATTCAAAATAAACAATGCAGAATTATGTGATAAAAATGTACTGATAATTGATGATGAAGCCGACACTGGTTCAATAGGTGCAAAAGGAAAAAAAGATGAAGTCGAATTATTGGAGACCTCCAAAAGGTTAAATGAATTTAGAAAGAATTTGGGCAATGGATATTTCTTACAGGTTACAGCGACTCCCTATGCACTTTATCTACAACCAAATGAAATTGTCACAGCTTCTGGTGTTTATAAGCCAGTACGACCAACCTTTACTGAAATATTAGAAGCTTATCCAGGTTATGTTGGCGGCAAAGTTTATTTTGAAGACAGTGAGGATATTGACAATCCAGCTTATCATATTCATATCCAGGCTACACCTACGGATGTCGCTACCTTGAAATCGAAAAAGCAAGACTTGAGAATCGAAAAAAATATTGCAACAACCGACAGACTTCCAGTTTTTAGAAAAGCTATTGAAAAATTTATTGTAGCCGTAGCAATCCGCAGAGCTCAACAAATTAAAAAAGAAGCCAAAGCCATTTTGCAAAATTACCAGCTTTCGAAATACTCCTTCATCTTTCATTTAGACACTGCCAAAACAAAAATGGTTTGGCAAGAAACTTTAGTTCAAAAATATTTGGACTTCTTACAATCAGAATGGAATGATGATAACAATAATGCAATCGAGAGATATAAAGATCATTATGAAAATGATTTGATTATCTCTTTCAAAAAAGCTGTGGAATTGGATTGGGTGGATGAAGTGCCAACCTTTAATGAAGTAAAAAAGGTAATATCGAAAGTATTTGAATTAGAAGACTATCAAATTTTCGTAATAAACTCCGACCAACGAGTTATTGATTTGGCGAATGATGAAGGTCAGCTACGACTTGAAACAGCCATGAATTTCTTTATCGGTGGACAAGTTCTTGACCGAGGAATTACGATTGACAATTTACTTGGAATATTTTATGGTCGTGACCCTCAAACCTCTCAAATGGATACAGTTTTGCAACATGCTCGAATGTATGGCAACCGTTCTAAAGCTGACATTGCATTGACAAGGATGTACACAACAGAAAGAATATTTGATAGGATGAAAGAGATTCATCAAATTGACGAATCTCTAAGAGAGTCATTACAAAAAAATGCTGACCATGAAATTGTATTAATGCAAGCAAGTGAACAAGGTCGCATAAAACCAACAAGTCCTAACCGAATTAGATTGGGCAATGTTACAACACTTAGAAGCTACAAAACGAAATACCCGTATGGTTTTGAAACTAAAGGCAAAACAGAGGTAACCAGAATTACAAATAAAATTGACACATACTTGCGTTCATTGCCTGGCTTCACAAACACTATTAGAAAATCATTTACCATCACATACGAGCAGTTTGAAAACATAATTGATTTAATTGATTCAGGAAATTTAAATTATGATTTAGGTGTGCCTCTTGAGATAATAGTTTGGAAAACAATTGTGCAAAAAATGTTTGAGGAATGTGAAACTGATGACATTCATTGTTATGTACAGGAAGGCAGGGATTTACCAAGGTTTCAAGCAAATGGAGAACCAATGGACGCCCCATTTAGCGGAAAAACAAGAGCAGGTTCTGACTATGGTTACTGCATACAACGCATTACAGAATCAAATAAACCAGTTCTAATGTTACTTAGACAGGATGGAACTGCAGACGGTTGGAAGGATGCTCCATTTTATTGGCCAGTGTTAGTAAACCCAGCATTCCAAAGACCATTATTATTTGAGTGGTCTTGACAAAACCCAGGGCTGCCTACAACCAAAGGTTTAGCAAATACGGCTTGACCTGGTATCTTAAGTGCCAGCAATTCTGTTGTGCAGTGGTTTGGGGCTGGACATTATCTATCTATCTTTTTGTTG
>JBDUCW010000155.1:0-10345 GCA_040003235.1 Ferruginibacter sp.
CTTTTGCAAGGCTGTCTGCATTAATGATGCTCCAGTCAGGCGAACAATGCAGGATTGGTTTATTTTTATAGACTTCCTGTCGGGAACTATGTTTTACAGTTGTTGGATTAAAAGGCTTAAACCTGAATGCAGCCATGATCAGAAATGCAATGACAATCTCTGCCAGTAAGACTTTCTTATTCATATCACAATAAATTTAAACTACTTTGTTTCAATCGAGTTATGAATATAAGAGAAAAAAATCATGTTTCACAGCACTGATTTTTGTAGCTGTGGTGAGTCAGCCAGTAATAAATTCTCCACAAAAAAATACTTTGCTGTGGATAACTAAACAATTGGGGAATATCACATCCCTTCCTTTCTTTGCAATCCGCTAAATTTGACGGCTTACGAAAAATGTTGTACGTATTACGTCATACGTTTTAAGTAATACAGTTACATTATAAGGAAATACAATGGCAGATAATAAAAATTTATTTGATTATACCGAAGAGAATATCAAGAGTCTCGACTGGCGTGAACATATCCGCATCCGGCCGGGAATGTATATCGGTAAACTGGGCGATGGCAGTAGTCCCGATGATGGTATCTATGTATTGATGAAAGAAATAATCGACAACTGCATTGATGAACATACAATGGGTTATGGTAAACATGTAGACGTGACCATTGATGGCAAAACGATTACTATACGCGATTACGGCCGCGGCATACCGTTAGGCAAAGTGGTGGATGTAGTAAGTAAAATGAATACCGGTGCCAAGTACGACAGTAAAGCATTTCAAAAAAGTGTGGGCCTGAATGGTGTTGGTAGTAAAGCCGTAAATGCACTGAGCAATTATTTCAAGGTAACTGCTTACCGCGAAGGCAAAGAAAAAACCGCTGAGTTTGAAAAAGGAATTTTAATAAAAGAATATAAAGAGGCAGCCACCAAAGAAGAGAATGGAACGTTCGTAACATTTATTCCGGATGATACTGTTTTTAAAAATTTCCATTTCGTACAGGAATACCTGGATAACCAGTTCTGGAATTACTGTTATCTCAATGCAGGACTCGTTATCAACTATAACGGTAAACGTTATATAAGTAAAAACGGCCTGCTTGATTTATTGCAAAGGAAAACAACGGAAGACAATCTTCGTTACCCGATCATTCATTTAAAAAGTGAAGACATTGAAGTGGCACTTACCCACGAAAACCAGTATGGCGAAGAGTATTATAGTTTTGTAAACGGACAGTATACCACACAGGGCGGTACACATCTTGCCGCCTTCCGCGAAGCGTATGTAAAGACCATCCGTGATTTTTATAAAAAAGATTATGAAGCAAGTGATATCCGCGGCAGCATCTGCGCCGCCATTAGTGTAAGAGTGCAGGAACCCGTTTTTGAAAGCCAGACCAAAACAAAACTGGGTTCATTAACCGCTTATGAGAACGGACCGAGCATGCGGAATTTTGTCGGTGATTTTTTATCAAAGGAACTGGATAATTTTCTTCACCGCAATCCTGCGACAGCAGATGCTTTGAAGAAACGCATTGAACAGAATGAACGCGAACGCAAAGAACTGAGCGGCATCCGTAAACTGGCCAATGAACGCGCCAAGAAAGCGAACCTGCATAATAAAAAATTACGCGATTGTAAATTTCATCTCAATGATGAACCAACGGGAAAGGATAAAGATAAAATTGTAGAGAAAGCAAAAGAGAGCAGCATCTTCATCACCGAAGGCGACAGTGCAAGTGGTTCCATTACGAAAGCAAGAAATGTAGATACACAGGCGGTATTCAGTCTGCGCGGCAAACCACTTAATTGTTTTGGACTTACCAAAAAGATCGTTTACGAAAATGAAGAGTTTAATTTATTACAGCACGCATTGAACATTGAAGAAGGTTATGAAGGACTGCGGTATAATAATATTGTCTTTGCTACGGACGCGGATGTAGATGGTATGCACATCCGTTTGCTGCTGATGACTTTTTTCTTACAATTTTTTCCAGACCTGGTAAAGAACGGCCATCTGTATATTTTGCAAACGCCTTTGTTCCGGGTGCGCAATAAGCAGGAAACCATTTATTGTTATGATGAAAAAGAAAAACAGAATGCCATGCGCAAACTGGGCAATAAGCCGGAAGTAACGCGTTTCAAAGGTTTGGGCGAGATCAGTCCGGATGAATTTACGCGTTTCATCAGTACCGATATGCGGCTGGATCCGGTAATGCTGTTACCCGAAACACATATTCAGCAACTGCTGGAATATTTCATGGGCAAGAACACACCGCAACGCCAGGATTTTATAATTGACAATCTGAAAGTGGAAGTGGATATGGTGGAGGAAGACGCAATTAAGAATTAAAAATTAAGAGTTAAGAATTATAATATACTTATTGGTGTTTTCCCAGTTTGTATCATTCTTATAACTGATGTGATGAAAATAAAAAAGTTCCTGCTTCACTTATTAAAACGATGA
Organism: Ferruginibacter sp.; assembly: GCA_040003235.1. Classification (GTDB taxonomy): domain Bacteria; phylum Bacteroidota; class Bacteroidia; order Chitinophagales; family Chitinophagaceae; genus Ferruginibacter. Next base: position 2,469 of record JBDUCW010000155.1, read on the forward strand.
AAAAAGGAAATGCTTTTCTTATTATAATATTTACGTTACTTATTGGCGGAGGGATCTATTTTGAAATCGGCCGATACAATTTAAGGCATCATGGCATTTTATTAAACGGACGAACTATGGAATGGGAACATGGAGGTTCTAACGTAGGATTAACGTTGCAGTTTGAATTCTATTATAATGGGGAAAGAATTGTAGGTGACGATCCATATCCGGAGATAAATGGAAGATCAATATTTGATTACAAGTTTTTTCCAGTAATGTATGAACCAGAATCAGGCTTAAGCGAAATGCTGATTCTTCCATTAGATTTTAAAAGATATAACATGAAATTTCCAGACAGTTTAAACTGGGTATTAAAATATGTGAAAAAATAATCTTTTATTGCTCCTGAGTTTCAAAAACGAAAAATAAACTGGCACTTTAAATTATAAGACATTCTTAATTTTTAATTCTTAATTTATCGAATGATACATATTGTTTTTAACGAAGCAGACGTTAACGTTTTAAAAGCTGCAATTGCACTGGATGAAACCCTGAACGGCGAAGTGATCCAGATCAAAGATGATTACGCAGTGGGACCACTCGGCGATATTTATGTGGGTGAAGGCATCGAAACCCGCAACCAATGGTGGCGTGAAGTATTGGTTGGTGGCGACTATGCAGGCAAGACAAACTCAAGTGAAGTAGACGATCATAAGACTGTCGCGGAGCTTGTCGGCAATATGCGACGCGATGAAAATGAGATCATCTGGATCTGGGCTGCACAGAATAAACATGATGTAAGTGGTTATTACTGGCTGCTGAAATATATGAAAGAGTTCCAGGGAAGGGTTTTTATTTTGTATCTCAACAACCTTCCTTTCATGAATGACAAAGGCGGTATTTTTTATCCGACCTGGTTGCATACCATTCCTGCAAAAGAATTTTTAAAAGCAAAAAAATTGTCACGGGAAATTACATTAAGTGAATTTGAAGTGGATCCTGATGAGTGGACAAAACTCTGCACAGAAAATAAGGGCGTGCGCATCCTGGAAGGTGGGAAAAAACTGACTTCGTACGATTATGATTTTTATGACGCGGAGATAAAAAAATTCATCATGCCCGACTGGCAGAAAGCAAGCAGGATTATTCATAATTTTCTGGCGAAAGGTACGCACACTACCGGCGATGCATTTGTTTTATGGCGGTTGAAATTAATGATCGCAGACGGATTGTTTGATGTGCAGGGCAAGGTAGAGAATATGAAAGACTTTGAAGTTAAATATAAAGTGAAAGTGATGGAAGATAGTTGATAAGGTTGACGAAGTTGATACGGTTACAACCCGTGTCTGCATTTCCTTTATCAACTATATTAACTTTATTAACTACCAACTTTTAAGCCCCACACAAGCATAATAACCTTTTCTAAATGGCAAAAACAAAAAACGAACACGACCTTACAAATGACTCCGGTATTTCCGGGCAATACAAAACCTGGTTCCTGGATTATGCTTCCTATGTAATACTGGAACGTGCAGTGCCGGCTGTTGAAGATGGCCTGAAACCCGTACAGCGCCGCATTCTTCATTCGATGAAGGAAATGGACGACGGCCGTTATAACAAGGTTGCGAATATCATTGGCCAATCCATGCAGTATCATCCGCATGGTGATGCAAGTATCCGGGATGCATTGGTAAACCTCGGTCAAAAAGATCTCCTGATCGATACACAGGGTAATTGGGGCGATGTGCGTACCGGCGATGAAGCTGCTGCTCCCCGTTATATTGAGGCACGCCTCAGCAAATTTGCACTGGAAGTGGCTTTCAATAACAAGACCACCAACTGGGCATTAAGTTATGACGGCAGAAAAAATGAACCCGTAACACTACCGATGAAATTTCCTTTGCTGCTGGCGCAGGGTGCCGAAGGAATTGCTGTTGGACTCGCAACAAAAATATTACCCCATAATTTCTGCGAACTCATAGAAGCGTCTATAAAATATTTACGGGGTAAGCGTTTTGATATTCTTCCCGATTTTCAAACAGGCGGCAGCATGGACGCCGCCAATTACAATGAAGGTAAACGTGGTGGTAAAATAAGAGTGCGTGCCGATATTGAAGAACAGGATAAAAAAACTTTGATCATTAAAAGTGTTCCTTACGGCGTAACAACTACACAGTTAATGGAAAGTGTGGTGAAAGCCAATGACCAGGGAAAGATCAAGATCAAAAAAGTTACGGATCATACGGCTGCAAATGTGGAGATCATCATCGACCTGGCGCCGGGTATTTCTCCGGACATTACGATCGATGCATTGTATGCATTTACTGATTGCGAAGTAAGTATTTCACCCAATGCCTGTGTGATCATTGGCGATAAACCAAGGTTCATTAATGTACATGAATTGCTGAAAACTTCTGCTGATAATACCAGAGATCTTTTACAAAGAGAACTGGAGATCAAACTGGCAGAGCTGCAGGAAAAATGGCACTACACTTCGCTCGAAAAAATATTTTTTGAAGAAAAAATATATAAAGAGCTGGAGAAAAAGCATGAGACCTGGGAAAAAGTTTTGCTGGCTATCGACAAAGGTTTTGATCCTTTTAAAAAACAACTGCGTCGCGAAATAACCCGGGAAGATATTATCAAACTCACGGAAAAGCCCGTCCGTCGCATTTATCGATTGGATATTGATGAACTGAATGCCCAGATCAAAGGTATTGAAGCCGATATCAAGCAGGTAAAATATGATCTTTCAAATCTGGTTGACTTTGCCGTTAGTTACTATGAAAATCTTTTAAAAAAATATGGCAAGGGCCGTGAAAGAAAAACAGAAATAAAAGAGTTTGATAATATCCAGGTGAAAACGGTTGCGATCGCCAATACAAAATTGTATGTGAATTATGCAGATGGTTTTATCGGCACTTCCCTGAAGAAAGATGAATTTGTTACCGACTGCAGCAGTTTCGATGATATCATTGCTTTTACCAAAGCGGGTAAAATGAAAGTGGTAAAAGTTGCGGATAAAACTTTTATCGGGAAGGACATCATTCATGTGGCGGTGTTTGACAAAAGCAATGACCGCATTACTTATAATATGATCTATGTTGATGGTAAAACGGGTGTGAGCTATGCAAAACGTTTTAATGTTACCGGTGTTACCAGAGAAAAAGAATATGATCTCACAAGTGAAGATCCCAAAAGCAAAGTGCATTATTTCACGGTGAATGCTAACGGTGAGGCTGAAGTGGTGAAGATATTATTGAGTCCGAACTGCAGTGCCCGCAATAAAGAACTGGAGTTTTATTTTGAAGAACTGGAGATCAAAGGGCGGGGCAGCAAAGGCAATACAGTTACCAAGTACCCAATCAAATCTGTTAAGTTCAAAGAAGCCGGCCGTTCAACATTAAGTGCAAAGAAACTTTGGTTCGATGATAAATTCGGCAGACTGAGCACTGATGAAAAAGGATTGTATCTGGGAAAATTCGAAGCAGAAGACCGCCTCTTGATTATTTATAATGATGGCAATTACGAGATCACCGACCAGGAACTGACACAACGTTTTGATCCGGAAAAAATATTATTGATAGAAAAATTCAATCCCGGAAAGATCATTACCGCTGTTTACCTGGATAATGACAAACTGCAATTCAATATCAAACGTTTTAAAATTGAGACCACTACCCTGCACAATAAATTCCTGTTTATCAAAGAAGGCGATGGTAACCGCTTGGAAACCGTTACTACCGATGCTGAACCGGTGCTTCATGTAAAGAGTGGCCGCGGTCAGCAAATCCGCAGTGCCAAATTTAAAGTATTGAAGATGGTGGAAGTCATGGGCTGGAAAGCAGTCGGGTCAAAGCTTACAGACTTCAGCAAGACTGTTGAAATGGAATGGGAAAAACCGAAGGATGATGGAAGCCAGGCAGAATTGTTTGATTGATCTGCCAACTTTTCGTGCTATTCATTAAAAATATTTTTTGACAAAATCAAGAAGATGACAAGATTCGACAAAACAAATTCTGATAATACAGATTTTCAACGCCTGGTTGCCTTGCTGGATAAAGACCTCGCGATCCGCGATGGCGATCAGCATGCTTTTTATGCGCAGTTTAATAAAACCGTCAATCTGAAAAATGTAATTGTATGTTATATGGATGAGCAGGCGGTTGGTTGCGGTTCATTCAGGGAACTCGATCCGGAAAAAGCAGAGATCAAAAGAATGTTTGTACTGCCTGAATTCCGTGGCCGCGGCATAGCAACGAACATTTTAAAAGAACTGGAGATCTGGGCTGCTGCGTTGCAATATAAAAGCTGTGCTTTGGAGACCGGTAAAAATCAGCCGGAAGCAATCAATATGTATAGGAAAGCAGGTTATAACATTACTAAGAATTATGCCCAATATGATAACATTGGTAATAGTGTATGCATGCTGAAGCAGCTGTTCTAAATTAATATTGTTTTTTTATCAGGGGTTATTTATCTTTAAGCATAGATGAAAAAAAAGCTCCTCTTCGTTACGCTCTTCATTTTAAATTCTTTTTTTCTTTCCTTTCAATCTTTTGGTCAGGATAAGATACCGGACACCGTTAAGGTTGGTATATATGTTACCAGCATTCACGATATTGATTTCAAACAGAAAGAATATACTGTCAACTTCTGGCTCTGGTTAAAATACAGGAATAAGGCATTTGATTTTTTACAGAACCTGGAAGTGCCACAGGCAAAAAGCGTTGCCAGGTCTTTCTCTACTGTTGATACATCCGATGGCCGGGTATATATGCTGATGAAAATGCAGTGTGTGATGAAAGATTCCTGGAAGATCGGCAATTTCCCATTCGACAGGCAACGGTTAAGATTATCCATTGAGAATTCACAATATGATTCACGGTCACTGACTTTTGTCCCTGATACGATCGGCCAGCATTATGATAAAAGATTTACATTGAATGGATGGAACATCGACAGTTTCGATATATCTACAGGAACAAAAATTTACGAGACCGCATTCGGTGATGAAAGCATGGCAAAGCCCCGATCGGAATACAGCAATTTCAAAATAAAGATCGGACTTAAGAGAGATGCCGGCGGCCTGTTCTGGAAAATGTTCCTTGGAATGTATATAGCTTTCCTGATTGCTTATATCTGTTTTTATATTCATGCTGACGGAATCGATTCACGCTTTGGATTGAGTGTGGGCGCGCTGTTTGCCGTGATCGGTAATAAATATATTATTGATTCAGCATTGCCGGAATCAACTTCTTTCACTTTGGTAGACACTTTACATGGGCTTACTTTATTCTTTATCTTTTCAGGGATCACCGCCACAGCGTATTCTTTGAAACTTGTTAAGCAGGGTAAGATAAAACAGGCCGCAAGATTTGATATGATCACAGCACAGATTTTTCTGCTGGCCTATCTTTTCTTAAATATTTATTTTATTTACCAGGCCCAATCAGGCCAGTAATATTTCAATAATCTTCATGATCAAAAGAAGAATTTTAAGAACGGCTGTTGTATTCTTATTCATTGTTGCAGCGCTCGTTTTCTTTTGCAACAGGGCTGTGCAAAATGCGGCAGCAGGGAAATTATATACGGATGTTCAGGAAATTCCTTTTCGTAAAACCGGACTATTACTCGGCACTTCCAAATATGATGATAACGGTAAAGTAAACCCGTTTTTTTTATACCGGATTCAGGCGGCAGTTGCACTTTTAAAGGCGGGCAAGATCAAATATATTATTGTAAGCGGTGACAATGGAAGTACAGATTATAATGAACCGGAACAGATGCGGCAGGATCTAATTGCAGCTGGTATCGACTCAACTGTAATCTTTCCGGATTATGCAGGCTTCCGCACTTTTGATTCTGTGGTAAGATTAAAAGAAATTTTCGGACAGGACTCCGTAACTTTTATTTCGCAACGCTTCCACAATGAGCGTGCAATATATATTGCTTCAAAGGAAGGTATCGATGCCATTGGCTTTAACGCAGCAGACGTTTATAAAAAAGCAGGCTTCCGCGTGCAGCTCCGTGAGAAGTTTGCGAGAGTAAAAGTTTTTCTCGATTTTATCTTTGGAAAGAAACCAAAATTTCTTGGCAAGCAAATTAATCTTCCCTGACCTGCAACAACAAAATCTGTTTCTTTTTAAGACATTGCCTGAGTTTTAGCGGTTGTTTTCTTTTCAAGCATATCTTTCAGTCCCTGTAATACTTTTTTCCAGTTCTCTTCTGAATGCGCTTTCATTTTTTCATCCGGAATATTTTCCTGAACGATGGTTAGAACCGTTTTTCCATCCAGTTCATTCAGATCATAAGTAATGTTTACATAATTTTCCGGCTTGTCTTCAATGCCTGACATAGAACTCCAGTAATTGTACTTAATGAATTTATTGGTCTCAACATCGAGTATGGTTCCTTTGTCTTCATACTTCTTTCCCTGATATTCACCTGTAAACCGGATCGGACTACCCGGCTTCCAGTCGGTATGCGTATCGGTTCCAAAAAAATATTTTTTAATAAGTTCTGGTTTGGTAAGCGCTTCCCACACTTTTGAAACCGGTTTATCAATTGTAATGCTGGCCTGGCCTGTGATATTATTTTTCATGACTAAATATTTTCATCTTCTCACAAATATTAATGCCAGATTAAATTTCTTTTGCAAATAAATGAATTTGAAAACCTTAAAGATGAAAAATATTGAGATAAGTAGAAGGCCAATGAATATTTTTTCCCGTGTTGAGTAAATTCATGGCCGGAAGCAGGTTCAAAATACAATAATAAATATAAACGGAATTTGAATGTGCCGCCAGAATCAGCGGCCACTTTTTTCAACATAACTTCTCAGTTCTGTATTGAATTCTGTTTCTTTCAGCAGGTCTTCAAGATAAAGGTGCATGCGGTATACCCAGAAATGTTTAGGATTAGCTGGCACATTTATTCTTTCGGTTAAAGGGTTCTGTCTACGTAATTTACTGCTGATGCCGAGCAGATCCTGTAATTGGAAAATCGTCCACATTGCAGGACTATATAAATGCTGAATGATAATTTCTTTATTAAGCCATGGTTCACAATAAAAAGGTGCCTGTCCGTAATGCCCGAGCATTTGGTTATAGAAACGCTGTGTCTTTGCAGGGTCTTCTTCCCACCAGCCACGGATGGTGCTCATATCATGTGTGCCGGGCGTAACAACAGCCAGGTAAGGGGCATCGTTAGGATGAAAGAATTCGGTCCCGGTTTTTTTGGGCATCCGCTGAATTTCCAGACTTAAGATACCGAGTTGTTTCATTACATCAGGAACGCAATGTGGAACCATACCGAGATCTTCACCACAAACCAACATATTGGTACTGGCCTTGAGGCCTGGCAATTTATGCATGGCTTCTTTTTTCCAGAATTCATCCTGGCGCTGAAAGAAATAATTTATATATAGTTCTTTTAGCTGTTGCTTGCTGTGTTCATCCAGATAAACAAAAGAACTTGTCTGCTCCATTGCAATCCGGAAATGAAACTGCTGTCCATTGCTGCCTTCTTCCAGTAAAATAATATTGCTGCAGAGATAAAACAATCCTTCTTTCATATAATGCCTGGCACCGTTGTGTTCGCCACTGAAATATTCCAGAATTTTCCGCTGTGTATCATACTTTTCCTGAAGTTGATAATGCCCATCATTACTGATAAGAAAATGTTCTTTAATATAATCAGCATCAGTGCCGAATAATTCATTCAGAATATTATCATTGATAAATGGCTTGCAGTAACGGTCATGGCCAAAGCGGATACCACGATCATTGAATTCATGGATGTGTAATGGAATTGCCGGAACAAATTTCCCCATGATACCTTCTACAGCATCCAGCGGAATGCTCCAGATGCGGAAAAATCCAAGAATATGATCA
>JBDUCW010000003.1:0-80595 GCA_040003235.1 Ferruginibacter sp.
ACAGGGGGATGTAGGGAGCGGTAAAACAATTGTAGCCTTACTTAGCATGTTGATTGCGGCAGATAATGGCTTTCAATCAGTACTAATGGCGCCAACAGAAATTCTTGCACAGCAGCATTATACAGGGATCTGTGATTTATTAAAGGATATGCCGGTTTGTGTAAAGTTATTAACGGGCTCATCCAAAGGCAAATTGAGAAAAGAAATTTTGCAAAGTTGCGAAGATGGTTCTTTGAATATTCTGATAGGGACACATGCCGTTGTAGAAGACAAGGTGCAATTTAAAAATCTTGGTTTCGCAATAGTGGATGAACAACATAAATTCGGCGTTGCCCAGCGGGCAAAACTCTGGAATAAAAGTGCAGTTCCACCACACGTTCTGGTAATGACGGCAACACCAATACCCCGTACACTCGCATTGACTGCTTATGGTGACCTTGATTATAGTGTCATGGATGAACTCCCTCCGGGAAGGCAACCGATCAGTACAGTACATCGTTTTGAGAATAAGCGTCCGCAGGTAATGGATTTTATAAAAGAAGAAATTGCCAAAGGAAGACAGGCTTATATCATCTATCCTTTAATTGAAGAATCGGTTAAACTTGATTATGAAAATCTGATGAAAGGGTATGAAGAAGTAAAATCATTTTTTCCGGAACCCAAATATTGGGTGAGTATGGTACATGGGAAACAACCTGCCATACAGAAAGAAACCAATATGCAGCGCTTTGTCAAAGGAGATACACAAATAATGGTAAGCACTACCGTTATTGAGGTGGGAGTAAATGTTCCTAATGCAAGTGTAATGGTCATTGAAAGTGCAGAAAAATTTGGTTTGTCACAACTGCATCAGTTGCGTGGAAGAGTGGGAAGAGGAAGTGAAAAGAGTTTTTGCATATTATTAACAGGCAGCAAACTCAGTAAAGACGCCAGGGAGCGTTTAAAAATTATGTGTGCAACCAATGATGGTTTCAGGATTGCTGAAAAAGATCTTGAAATACGTGGCCCAGGTAATATAGAAGGTACACAACAGAGCGGAGTAATAAATTTAAAGCTTGCAAGTCTTATCAGTGATAAAATAATGTTGGAGGCAGCAAGGTATAGCGCAGACAACATCCTGGCAGTAGACCCGGAGCTGAATATGGCAGAAAATTTGCGTATCAAAAGCCATCTTCATTTTCAAAAAGGGAAAACAACCTGGAGCAAAATTTCGTAAATACTTTCCAATTACAACTGCATATAAGAATCGGATGAAGAGCACCAGAATCATTCTTTCTTTGGTTTTATTTCAGTAAATTGTAAAAAATACTTCATTGATCATTTTGAGAAAAATAATAGTCTTATCCTTATTTATTATTTCAGTCTTATTTGTTGCCAGTCCTTCTTTTGCGCAAATGCAGTTCATACAGAATAAAGGACAGTGGGACAAAGCTGTTCAATATAAAGGCGATATCTCAGCGGGTGCTTTTTTTCTTGAGAATAAAGGCTTCAGTGTTTTGCTGAATAACAATGATGACCTGAATACTCTTTCTGAAACCTTTCATGGTCATAAACAAACAACGGGTGTGAGTCCTAATACAAAAGCGGTTCCGGTGGTTAATGCAATGCCTGTGGTTACGGTCCATTCACATCTCTACAGGGTAAAATTTCTTAATGCATCAGACGCAATAAATATTCAGCCTGATAAGGTGCAGCAGACCTATAATAATTATTTTATTGGTAATGATAAAAGCAAATGGGCATCCGATTGTAAAATTTATGCTGCAGTAACTTATAAAAATGTTTACCCCAATATCGATGTCCGTTATTACAGTGCATCAGGCCGGTTAAAATATGATATCATTGTTAACCCGGGCGGCGATCCCGAACAGATTGCCATGCTGTATGAAGGTGCGGACAAACTTGAAGTGAAAAACAAGGAACTTGTTATCGGTACATCAGTCGGCGAAGTGAAAGAATTATATCCTTATTCATATCAGGTAAATGAAGGTAAACGACAAACGCTCGAATGCAAGTATGTAGTAAAAAATAATGTGGTGCGTTTTAAGATAACAGGGAGAGATGAGAATAGTACACTTGTAATTGACCCAACACTAAAATTTGCTTCTTTTACTGGAAGTGTTGCAGACAATTGGGGGTATACCGCAACACCGGGGCCTGATGGAAGTTTTTATGCAGGAGGTATTGCTTTTGGAAACGGTTATAAAGTTTCATTCGGAGCATTTCAAACAAATTTTGGCGGTGGTGTTCAGGAAGATGCTTCCGGTGCTTATGATATTGCTTTAATGAAATTATCTCCTAATGGCGTAAACCGTATTTATGCTACTTATCTTGGAGGCACAGGCAATGAACAACCTCACAGTCTCATCTGTGATCCGCAAGGAAATCTGATCGTCGCCGGAAGAAGTAATTCTCCCAACTATCCTTTATTTCCTGCAGGAAATAGTGTTGGACCGAACGGCGCTTATGATATCGTAGTCACTAAATTCAATGCAGCAGGTAACGGACTTATCGGTTCAATAAGAGTGGGTGGTTCAGGCGATGATGGCGTAAATATCAGGACTAAATATTCACTTCCCAATAATTTTCAGGCAACAGATAACACCCGGAGAAATTATGGCGATGATGCAAGAAGTGAAGTGATACTCGATGGTGCTGGCAATGCTTATCTTGCTACCTGTACACAATCCAACAATTTTCCTGTTTTAAATTCTACCATACAAACTTCTTTCGCAGGCGGTAAACAGGATGGTGCAATTTTAAAATTCACGCCGAATCTTTCTGCTGTAACATTCAGTACTTATTTTGGAGGAAGTGGTGACGATGCCTGTTACGTACTTTCATTAAGTCCAACTACGGGAAAGCTGTATGTTGGTGGAGGTACAACGAGTAATAATCTCCCAGGAAATACAAGTGGCAGTGTATACAGCACTTTTCAAGGCGCCACCGTGGATGGCTTTGTAACCGAACTTGAACCTGATGGCTCTGCATTATTAAAAACAACTTATGCAGGCACTAACGGGAATGATCAGGTATACGGATTGAAATTTGACAAGTTCGGTTTTCCTTATATCATGGGAACAACAACCGGTGATTGGCCCGTCTTAAATGCTGTTTACAGCAATCCGGGAAGTAAACAGTTTATTGCAAAACTGCAACCCGATCTTTCTGCTTTTGTTTACTCTACCGTTTTTGGAACAAGTTCTTCCCTTCCTAATATTTCACCCATTGCATTCCTGGTTGATCGTTGCGAAAATGTATATGTATCAGGATGGGGTGGTGGTATTAATTCAGATCTTCAATATCCTTGTGGCAATACAACAGGAGTGCCGATAAAAGGGCAGTTGCCCAATCTGCCACCACCTGATGGAAAAGATTTTTATTTTTTCGTGCTGGAAAAAAATGCAGCCAGTCAATTTTTTGGTTCTACTTATGGGCAGTATGGCGGAGTAGGAGATCATGTTGATGGCGGTACAAGCCGGTTTGATGATAACGGAATTATTTACCAGGCAATGTGTGCAAACTGTGGCGGATTACCACCACCACCTTATCCTTACCCTAATTTTCCAACTACACCTGGTGTATGGGCTACTGACAATGGTTCAAGTAATTGCAATGAAGCATGTGTAAAAATTGAAATGAATTTTGCCGGCGTTGGTGCAGGTGCAGAGGCAAGGATCAATGGCGTTGCTGACACCAGTGGCTGTACTTCACTGTATGTTCAATTCAGAGATACTTTACAAAAAGGTAAAATATTCGTTTGGGATTTTGGCGATGGCTCACCAAAAGTTACGCTCATCGGGTCTTCCGATACTGCGCATACTTATCCCAACCCTGGCTATTACAGGGTGATGTTGGTTGCTATAGATTCTGCAACCTGCAATATCGCTGATACTGCTTATCTCACTATTAAAGCTGGCAATAATGTAGCAGCATTAAATTTTATCAGTAATAAAATTCCGCCCTGTACAAATTTGCAATACCAATATACAAATGTATCTACCGCGACCTTTACCGGATTCAGAGCACAATCATTTATCTGGGACTACGGCGATGGTTCAAAAAGAGATACAGTAGGATTGAACCCGCCCCGGCAACATACTTATGCATCGGCTGGAACTTATAAAGTGACATTGGTTGTAGATGATACATTGTTTTGTAACTCTCCGGATTCAATTACGAAAACAATCCGTATCAATCCGCTGGTGAGGGCGCAGTTCAATACGCCTGCACGTGGTTGTGTTCCGCATACTGCTGTCTTTGATAATACTTCACTTGCCGGCACTGATTTTTTCTGGGACTTTGGAGATAATAATTTCAGTACTGACCCCAATCCCGTACATATTTATACAGCAGTAGGTATTTATCATGTAGTAATGATTGCAACGGATACCGGTACCTGTAATAAAACAGATACGGCGCGTTTTACCATTCAGGTTTTTGCAATCCCCACAGCCGGATTTACCTGGGGGCCGCAGCCTGTTCGCGAAAACACGCCGACCCAGTTCAACAATCAGTCTATTGGTGCAACAGCTTACCTATGGCAATTCGGTGATGGTGATACATCTGTTGATGTAAACCCCATCCATCAATTCAATACTACAGCGACTTTCACTACCTGCCTGATGGCATCCAATGTTGCGGGTTGCGTAGATACTTTTTGTGTGGATGTTCCTGCACGTGTGCTGAGTCTGTTGGATGTTCCCAATGCATTTACGCCCGGGCGTGATGGCCAGAATGGAATTGTAAAAGTAGCAGGATTTGGTATTGGTAAAATGGAATGGAAAATTTATAACCGATGGGGACAGATGGTATTCAGTACAACTAACCGGAACCAGGGTTGGGATGGCACTTTTAAAGGGGCACTACAACCATTGGATGTTTATACATATACATTGGACGTAGTTTTTACTGATGGGAAAAAAGAAAGAAAGACAGGAGATATAACTTTGTTAAGATAAAAAAAAATGACGGCTGAAAGCTGATGAGAATAAAACAAATCAACAGGACAAATGTTATTCTGAATATAAGTTGATATAAAAACTAATTCTTTATCGGATTTGGAAAAGCAGACTGATTATTAATCATTGATCCGGAATAAATTTTAAATTGTAATTGATTCATATTGCTTAAAAATAAAACATATTATTTATTGGTGCTTGCTTGCAGCCTGCAGTTCAGTGCCGGCTTATATGCACAGGATCTGCATTTCTCACAATTCTTTAATGCACCACTTACGATCAATCCTGCCAATACAGGTTTTATTCCGGACGCAGATTACCGAATTGGCGGCAGTTACAGAAATCAGTGGAGTACCGTTATGACAGTGCCCTATAAAACAATGAGCATCTTTGCAGATGCACAATTATTCAGGGATAAACTGGAAAATGGCTGGCTGGGAGTCGGTGGAGTAATACTGAGTGATGTTGCAGGTGCGGGAAGCCTGCGTTCAACAAAAGCATACGGCTCTGTTGCTTATCATCAGATGCTGGGACTAAGTAGTTTGTTGAGTGCAGGATTTAACGTAGGATGGGCCAATAAAAGAATTGATGTAAGTAAATTAAAATTCCCGGATCAGTTTGATGGTAAATTTTTCGATAATACATTGCCTACATCCGTTGTACTGAACACAACCAGTGTCAGTTATTTTGATATGCAGGCCGGAATAAACTATGCTTACTTTCCAACCGAGAATATGTACTTCAATGTCGGATATTCTATTCATCATGTAAACAAACCAAAAGAAACTTTCTTTGAAGATGCCAGTAATGTTGATGGTACCATTGCCATGCGGCATATCGCTTTTGCCAATGCATTGCTAAAGGTTCGGGATAACGTGATCATCAACCCCAATATATTTTATACCAACCAGGCGAAGTCCAGTGAACTGGTACTCGGATTGAATGCTGCTTACAATCTTTCTGAAAATGGAGAGAAACAATTGATAGCCGGTGTGTATTACCGTGTGGGGGATGCAGCCGTTCCGATGGTGGGACTTGAATTAAATAACATTCGTTTTACGCTTTCATACGACGTTACAACTTCATCACTCAGCAAGTTCAACAGCTATCGCGGCGCAGAAGAATTCAGTATGATCAAAAAAGGTTTTTATGCAGAACGCGGTGGCATTCTCTGTCCTACATTCAGTACGTTTTAACTTCAGCAAAAATTTCAGAAAATATTTTAATCTCTTCAGGGCAACTATTAATTTCCTGCCGAAGACTGTTATTACTTGTGTTCATGTATCACAAGCCGGCACGGAATCCTGATATTTTCACCGCTGGGGTTTTCATCTGCATCTTTATTATTGATGATCCGGAATAGTAATTCCGCCGCCTGTGTACCCATCTCAAATGAATTCTCTTCAATAGATGCAGCAGGCTTATGATCCAGGTACTGCAATAGCGGAAGATTTCCGAAACCCACAAAATCTATACGGTCAAGTTGAGCAGGACATTCATCCTTAAGATATTCAATCGCATCGAGCGTAATATAATTTTTAAAAGTAAACACCGCAGTAGGAGGCTCTTTCAACTTCATCAGTTCCTTCATGGCATTTGCTGTTGCGGTTTCTGAAAAATCAGCCACTTTCACCAGCGCATCGTCAAAAGAAATACCGTGTTCAATCAATGCCTGTTTGTATCCCTCAAAACGAACCTGAGAAGTCTGCATGGATTCCGGCCCCATGATATGTGCAATTCTGGAATGTCCTTTTTTAATAAGAAAAGCAGTTGCATCAAATGCACCTTCCTGGTTATTGGACGATACAAAATTAAAAGATTGGCTCTGTGGTTCTCTTGCAATAAACACAACGGGTATTCCCATCGATATCAGTTTCTGGAACAATAGCATGTTCACCGTATTTTTGGTAATAGCAACGATCACACCATCCACCCGGTTACTGATCATCATATTGGTGATCTTTTCCTCATTGATTACGTCTTCGTGCGACTGTGTCAGTATCACATTGTAATTTTGTTTTTCTGCAATACCCTCCACTCCATTTATTGCCAGTACATAAAACTGGTCAAGCAGATTGGGAATGATCAGACCGATGGTAAAACTTTTATTGAGCTTAAAATGCCGGGCGGCTTCATTGGGAATATAATTCCATTCTTTTGCAAGTTGCTGCACTCTTTCCCTGGTCAGTATACTGATGGAAGGATCATTACTCAACGCCTTCGATACGGTTGAGACAGACATATTTAGTTTCCTCGCAATGTCTTTAATAGTAACACCCTTTTTCATGATCCTTCTTTTGTAAGCTCTTAAACGAAATTAAAGTAAAAGAACATCAGTTCCACTATTTTATTTCAAACGTTGTAGTAGCTGTTTTACAACGTAATATCTCCAACCGCAGCACTTTCTACGCATTATTGTGATAAGTTTGTTCTGCGATTCATGTGAGCCAAAATAACTAACTGATCCGGTTTATTTATACCCGGATAAACGCCTGATGGCTGCAGTCGTAATTGAAAATAATTACTAATTCCTAAATGTTGCTTATGCCATTAGCTGCCCGTTTCAAATCGTTTATTGTATTGCTGCTCTTATCAGGTTTACCCTTTCATCTTCTTGCCCAAAGCTCTTCGGTCACCGGTAAGGTTACTGGTTCCGATGGAACTCCGTTGCCAAATGTTTCCGTTGTTATTAAAGGAACATCTACCGGTACAACTACTGCATCAGATGGTGTTTACAAATTAACTGTAACCTCATTAACCAACACTACACTGGTTTTTTCATCGGTTGGTTTTACAAGTAAGGAGGTAAAACTTTCCGGAAAAAATACTTTGAATGTTCAACTCGATAAATCCGACGGTTCACTCAATGAAGTTGTTGTGGTTGGATATGGTACCCAAAAAAAGAAGGACGTAACCGGGTCTGTAGTCACTCTTGATTCAAAACGTCTCGAGAATATGCCCAACTCAAATGTGTTGCAGGCTTTGGAAGGTGCAGTGGCGGGCGTAAATATTAATACGAATGGTGGTGGTGCAGAGGGCAATAATGCCAGCATCCTGATCAGAGGTAAAAAATCAATCAGTGGTAATCAGGATCCTTTGATCGTACTCGATGATATTCCTTATCGTGGAAGTATTTCTGATATCAACCCAAACGATGTTGCAAGTCTGACGATTTTAAAAGATGCATCAGCACTGGCTATTTACGGGGCTGAAAGTGCGAACGGGGTAATATTGATCACTACTAAAAAAGGAACTGGTGGCAAAGCTGTTATTTCTTACGACGGTCTTTTTGGGGTTCAGAAATATGCGAATCTTCCTCCCATCTTAACCGGTGATGCTTTTTATAATTTTAAAGTTACCCGCGAACCGGCTTCTGTTACGGTTTCTGAAAAAGCTTTATACAATTCAAAAAATTACACGGACTGGCTGGATCTGACTACCGATCCCGGACAACGCATTCAACATAGTATAGGCGTACGTGGAGGAAGCAGCACGTTCAAATATTTTGCATCACTTTCTTTACTTGATGTAAAAGGTATTGCGCTGAATGATAACTTCAAACGTTTATCCAGCCGCATTAACCTGGAAGCAAATCTTACAAGCTGGCTCACCTACGGAACTAACACTCAGTTGAACTATGATGACAGAGCTGGTTTATCTCCAACATTCAGCGGTGACAATGGTGCGTATTTGTTTAATCCATTGACAACACCGTATGATTCATTGGGCAAACTAACCATTTACCCATGGCCGGAAGACACGCATTTTGCAAATCCATTGGCCCCCACATTGGCTTATAGTTTGGACAATACTTACAAAATATTTACGACCAATTATCTTGTTGTGAAATTTCCTTTTGTAAAAGGATTGAGCTATCGTTTGAATACAGGTATTGAATATCAGGGTAGAGAAATAAAATCTTATTATGCAAGAAATACTGCTGTTGGGCTACTCGCCGGCGGTAGTCTTTCTCAAAGTAACAGCGTTCTGGATGACTACAATATAGATAACCTGCTTTTTTATGACCGCACGTTTGGTAAACACACTATTGGATTCACTGGTTATTATGGTTTTTCAGAAAACAAATCAACCTCTAACAGCTTAACCGCATCACAGTTTCCGAATGACGTTCTTACTTTTTACCAGGCAAATGTTGCCTTGCTGATCACTCCCAGTGCATCACTCGCCAAAGAAAATACCATTTCACAAATGGCGCGCCTGAATTATAATTATGACAGTCGCTATTTAGTTACATTAACAGGCCGTAGAGATTCTTATTCCGGATTTGGTGCAAATTATAAATCAGCTTTCTTTCCGTCTATTGGACTTGGCTGGAATATTATTAACGAAAAATTCTTCCCGCAAACGAAGATCATTAATAATTTGAAACTGCGTTTCTCTTATGGTTCAAATGGCAACAAAGCATTGTCGCCTTATCAAACCTTGGCCAAATTATCAACACGTACTTATATAGATGGAACGACCACTGCACCTGGTTATGTGCCTACAAGTTTTGCCAATCCTGATTTGCGCTGGGAAACAACAGTAAGAGCAAACTACGGTGTGGATTTCGGTTTATGGAAAGACCGCTTAACCGGCACCGTTGAATATTACAATATCAAAACACATGATCTGTTACTCGACAGACAAGTATCGCCGGTGCAGGGAATTGATCACGTAACGCAGAACCTGGGCAAAACAACCAATACCGGACTTGACATTTCACTCGCCAGTATTAATATTCAAAAGAAAGATTTTACCTGGTCGAGCAATGTAGTATTTAGTCTGAACAGGAACAAAGTGCTTGATCTCTATGGAGACCAAAGGAGTGATACGGCTAATCAATGGTTTATCGGCAATCCGATCGATGTCCGTTTCGGATATGTTTACAATGGTGTTTGGCAACTGACAGATGATACCGCTCATACGCCCCAAGGCCCTGTTCATCCAGGCTATGCAAAAGTAAAAGACATCAATGGCGATGGTGTGATCAACGCATACGACAGGACGATCATAGGAAATATTCAACCCAAATTTACCTGGGGATTTGGTAACACAGTGAAATATAAAAATCTTTCGCTCTATGTTTTTGTTTATGGTGTTCAGGGCAGACATGAAGTAAATACATTGATGTCTGACAACAATGTAAATGCAGGTGTGCGTTATACTACCATTGTAAAAAACTGGTGGACGACCACTAATCCTACGAATGATTTTTATGCTAATACAGTAGGTGCAAATAATCTTAGTGCGGGCATTGTACAGAACAGCAGCTTCTTAAGAGTAAGAGACATTCAGTTGTCTTACGACTTCAAGGGCGGATTTATGGATAGAGCAAAACTCACTAAACTGCGTGTGTATGTAGAAGCAAGAAATCCATTCACTGCAACCAAATGGACCGGTCTTGATCCGGAATTTACCAGTCAGACTGCAGTGCCTTTACAGCGAGAGTTTATTGCAGGTATCAACATCAGTTTATAATAACCCATTCTATTCTACAAAATAAAAGTTATGAAAATTAATAAAATTCTTCTTGCCCTGTCATTGATCCTGATGATATTCAGTTGTTCTAAAAACAGGTTGAATGAAGATACTTCAGGTGTGCTTACTGCAGATCAGTTGTTGATCAATAAAGCCGGGTTTGAAAATGCGTTGAACGGATTATACGCCGAAGTGCGCAGGTATCGTTCGGGCTATTCGCTTTCCGATCCAATCAATAATATCATGAACATGGGTGCAGTGATTGGCGTAGATAACGCTTATGGCAACTGGCGCGACCCTGTAGTAGATGTTTACAATTTATGGAAGACCATCAACCTTCCGTCAACAGCATTAAATACAAATGAATTTACATGGTTGTACGAAACCATCAATGCCGCAAACACAATCGTGGACCGTTCTGTAAAGCCTGGCATTGACTGGACAGATGCAGATAAAAACCGCATTGTTGCAGAAGCAAGAACCATCCGTGCTTGGTGCTATCGCCATCTAACTTATATGTGGGGCGCTGTGCCATTACCATTAACAGAATCAAAAGGTAATGCGATCAGAACTGATTGGGACCGCAGGCCTGTTGCAGAAGTTAGAAAAGCAATGGAAGCAGACTGGTTGTTTGCAGAACAGTATTTACCGGATGTAGCAACAAGTGATGCAAGACTGATCAAAGGCATTCCGCAACATTATCTTGCCGAATTATATCTTGCCACAGGCGAATATGATAAAGCAAAAATTGAAGCAACGAAAGTCATCAGCAATCCTAATTATAAATTGGTAACTGCGCGTTATGGCGTGAATAAACTATTGCCAGGTACGCCGTTCACTGATATGTTCATAGAAGGCAATTCAAAAAGAAGCCAGGGCAATACAGAAGCCTTATGGGTAATTCAAAATGAATTGGTAGTAATTGGTGGCGAAGGAAATACGATCATGAGAAGGTACTGGCAAAACAGATATTATTCATTGGCCGTGGGCGGAAAAAATCCAATAGCTGTGTCTGCAGATAATGGAGGACGTGGTATCGGAAGACTAAGTCCAACAAGATGGCAGATGAACTTGTATGCAGCGAATGATGATAGGGGATCACAGTATGCGTATCGGTTGTATTATCTGATCAACAATCCAACAGGTATTCCCGCAGGGACCAATCCTGCAACCGGTCAGCCATATAAATTAGGTGACACCATTAAACTGGATGCAACCGGTGTTGAAAAATTATCGAATGCCAACTGGCCAAGCACACGCAAGTGGGATTACTCGCAACCTGCACCGCTTGATATTGTTGATCGTGAATACAACGACCAGGTTTTTTTACGTCTTGGTGAAACTTATCTTGTTTTAGCAGAAGCTGATTTAAGATTGAATGATCCGCAGGGAGCCGCCGATGCAATCAATGCATTGAGAACACGTGCACACGCCACATTAGTGACTGCCGCACAAATGACCATTGACTTTATTTTAGATGAAAGAGCGAGGGAATTATTTTCTGAAGAAGACAGGCGTTATGCTTTGCTGCGCACAGGAAAATGGTTCAGCAGAACTTTTGCAAACAATAAAATTGCATCACCCAATATTGCATTGAGAGATACCTTGTTTCCAATACCTCAGAATGTAATTGATGCAAATCTCACAGCCACCATGCCACAGAACGGAGGCTATTAAAAAAAAGTCGAAGCACGTTTTAATATAAAAGCATGAAAAAAATATTTACAGCGTTCCTGGGACTGGTTCCGTTTATCGCAGTTGCCCAGTTGCCTTTTACGCCCGGTAATATAGTTGTTTATAGAGCAGGTGATGGCAGCGGCGCTTTAAGCAATGCTGCTACTGCAGTAGTTTTAGTTGAGTACTCACCAACAGGTACATTGGTGCAGTCCATACCAATGCCAACTTCCAACGGAGTAAACAAAGCATTGACCTGTGCAGGAAATGCAACTGCTGAAGGATTGATGACACGTTCGCAGGACGGTAAATATTTAATGGTGCCTGGTTATGCTGCTAATGTCGGAACTGCTACCGTTGCTACTTCAGCTTCTGCAACCGTTAACCGTGTTGTGGCAAGATTAGATGCAACCGGTGCTGTGAATACAACCACAGCTTTGAATGATGCATTTAATAATTCCAATATCAGGGGTGCTGCTTCTTCAAACGGAACTGATATCTGGATGTCGAATAACGGAACCGGTGTCAGGTATACAACATTCGGAAGTACAACTTCTACGATCATTTCCAATTCTCCAACAACACTGAGATCGGTGTATGTTTATAGCAACCAGTTATTCGTAGGAACAGCCAACATGAAAGTAGCAACTGTCGGAACAGGACTTACCACTGTAGGTTCAGGTGATGTTGCCGTTGGATTGCCCGGACTCGATCCATCGGGCGCATACCAGTTTTTCTTTGCTGATTTAAATGCTGCTATTCCGGGAGATGATGTTTTGTACGTAGCAGATGATGCAGCATCACCCAATGGCGGTATTCAGAAATATTCGTTTGATGGAACCAACTGGAATTCTAACGGCGTGCTTGTTCCGCCTGCGGTAATAAAAGGATTGGCCGCTTATGTAAATGGAACAACTGTTACACTTTTCAGTTCCAACCCTACAAATATTTACAGTACAACAGATGCTTCAGGGTATAACGCAACCATCACAGGAAGTTTTACCTCGATCGCTACAGCGCCTGCCAACACTGCGTTTCGTGGATTGGCACCTGCACCGCTGGCTACTTCAATTCCACTTAATCTTCTTTCCTTTAAAGCATTCCTTACGGATAAAAATGTTCAGCTTAGCTGGACAACAGCCAATGAACAGAATGTGAGATCTTATAATATCGAGAGAAGCAGTGACGGCCGTAATTTTTCTTTGATAGGAACTGTTGCTGCAAAAAATACAAGCAGCGCAGAATATACTTTTACAGATATTGCTGTATTATCGGGTGCTGGCTATTATCGTTTAAAGATGATAGATCTGGATGGCACCGTAAAACTGAGCAATGTAATATTGATCAACAATCGTAAAGGAATTACTACCCGCATATTTCCCAATCCCGTTCTTGATAATGTCAACGTTTCTCATGACAGGGCCGGTAACAATGCTTCTATTAAAATAATGGATGTCGCCGGACGTCAGCTGAATCTTTTCGCTGTGCCTCCGGGCGCTGTACAAAGCAGCCTGCCTGTAAATCAATTGAAACCCGGACAGTACCTCTTATCTTATGAGAACAACGGAGTATCAGCAATAACAAAATTTGTAAAGAACTAAACTAAGAGATTAAAGGAAAGAGTCAAAAGTAAAATAAGTTGATGAAGCTGGCAATGTTGAAAAAATAATGCAGTAATGTATTTTCTTAAACTCTTTTACACTTTTAATTCCTTGGCAAACGGAACGGATATGAAATTAAAATTACTATCAACATTATTGTTGCTTGGATCATTATGTCAGGCACAAACTTTAACGCCTACCGAAGATGCAATGGTGTATAAAGGCAATACCGGCAACAATTACGGAGCAGATTTAAAACTGCAGGTAAAAAAAACGGAAGGCTCCGGCGTTACCCGGAATGCTTATTTAAAATTTGATATTACCAGCATAACCACTGC
Source organism: Ferruginibacter sp. (assembly GCA_040003235.1). Taxonomy (GTDB): domain Bacteria; phylum Bacteroidota; class Bacteroidia; order Chitinophagales; family Chitinophagaceae; genus Ferruginibacter. The sequence continues at coordinate 14,056 of JBDUCW010000003.1, forward strand.
ACAGGTAGGAAAAGCAACACTCCGTTTGTACTGTAATAACAAAGCATTCGACAGCATACAATCTGTGATGGCAGTATATGCTGCTGCCAACAGTTGGACGGAAGCAGGCATTAACTGGAACAACGCGCCGCCCGTTACCAGTAATATTACATCAACAGTTGTTGTATCAAAATTCAGTTACTATGAATGGGATGTAACTGATTATATCAAACAGTCAATACCATTGGGCAACCTGGTTTCCCTGGCTGTTGCAGATGTAAATTTTTCCAATAATCTTGTTGAGTTTTCTTCTAAAGAGGCAGTGAACAAACCGCAGTTGGTGATCAGTCCCGTTGCTGAAACTGCAGCCACAGCTTATTACCTGGATGGCGTGGATGGCAATGATGCAAATGATGGAAAAACAAACAGCACTGCATGGAAAACATTGAATAAGATCAATACAAGTAATTTGTCTGCAGGTGCAAAAATTTATTTTAGATCGGGACAATCATTCAACGGATTATTTAACATCTCCAATAATGGAACTTCAGGAAGCCCTGTTGTATGTGATGTATATGGCGGAACAGATCCTGCAACAATTAACGGCAAGGGACAGCCCACAGCGATCTTTGCTTATAACCGTTCTTATATTGAATTAAAAAATCTGGTGGTTACCAATTTCCGGTCGGGAGTTATTGCGGCATCAGATGCTTTCAATGCAGTTTATTTTGTCAATGACAATGGCGGCACGTTAAATCATATTCACATTGAAAATGTAAGGGTTGATAGTGTGAACAGTTCTTCAGATGTAGACGCAGCCACAAGTGTGTACAATGGCGGCGTACAATTCTATTCTACAGGAACGCTTGTTCCGAGCTGCTTTAATGATGTACTGATCCAGAATTGTACTTTTCAGAATCTGAGCAGAACGGGTTGTAATTTCCGTTCCGATTGGGATCTGAGAAATGTCAATACCAGCTTTGGTGATAACCTCGGTGATGGCAGAACGGACAACTGGACGCCCAATACAAATGTACAGATCAAAAATAATTTATTCCGGCAGATCACCGGCAATGGTTTGATTGTAAGAGTTGCATTTAAGGCATTGATCGAAGGAAATCTTTTTGATTCCTGCGGAACAGTTATTTCCGGTAATGCTGTTTTTAATTTTAATACAGACAGTTGTGTTTATCAATTCAATGAAGCTAAGAATACTGTTTACAATAATGGGGATACGGACGCACGTGGTATTGATGCTGATTTCAGAACAAAGAGTACGATCATTCAATATAATTATCTGCACAATAACGGCCTCGGCGGCGTAGTGGCTACCGGTGGCGATCAGACGGCGGGCCAGATACCACAACGCTTTAATGTAACTTCAGTGATCCGCTATAATTTAATAGAAAATAATGACCGTCAGGGCATTGCTTTTTCAGGGGCACTCGACGGCATTGATGTTTATAATAATACTTTTTATGCCGATGCTTCACATACCGATGTGGTTATTGTAAGAAGCGCCATCTGGGCAGTAGCACCAAAAAACACCCGCTTTAAAAACAATATCTTTTATTACACCGGAACCAATCCTTCTTATTCATTTGCTTCCGGCTCTACTTACAATTTCACCAACAATTTATTTTATGGAATTCATCCGGCGTCCGAACCTGCAGATGCAGCGAAGATCACAGGCGATCCGAAGTTGAGTAATCCGGGAAGCCAGGATGGATACAAATATCTTGATGGTTCGGCAGCATTGAACAGCGGCATGCTTATTCCGGATAATGGAGGACGTGATTATTATAATGTGGCTGTTTCTTCGTCAACGAATCCCAATGTTGGACTGTATAATGGTCCTTCAATTGGAACTATACCAGTGAAGCTGATTAACTTCTTTGCAAGGAAATCGGCCGGTACAACTGTATTAACATGGACCACGACAATCGAAATCAATACTTCGCGTTTTGAAATAGAACGTTCAGCAAACGGAATTGATTTTCAAAAATCAGGAACCGTCAATGCTGCAGGAAATTCAGCAACAGCAATTAATTATTCATTCAATGATCTCCATCCTTTGAAAGGACTGAATTATTATCGCCTGAAACAGGTTGACCTTGATGGGAAATTCACTTATTCGGATATCAGGTTGCTGAATTATGATGATACAAAAAAGCAACTTATCATTTATCCAAATCCAGCTGCAGATAAAATTTCATTAATTGGGAATACAAATGTAGATGCACCCGTTACAATAAGTATTTATGATATCCAGGGAAAGAAAATAAAAGAAATATCAATTGCTTCATTTTCCAATATGGATATAAATATTTCAGAACTTAGCCGTGGTATTTATTCTGTCAGGATTTATCATGCTGCTACAAAAGAAATTTTCGGCGAAGCAAGATTTTTAAAATTATAAACCATCATCCCGAAATTGCGCAGAATATTTTTAGTGCTCTTTTTATTTGTTACTGCAGTGTCTGCCGGTCAGTCAAGGTATCAATGGAGCATCAATGACAACTGGAAATTTCTTCCCGGAGGATTAGAATATGCCGACAATAATGACTTTGACGATGCTGCCTGGCAACATGTAAACCTGCCTCACACCTGGAATGCAGCCGATCCATTTGATGATGACGAAACTTATGAAAGAGGCATTGGCTGGTATCGTAAGACAATAGAAATAGACAGACAATTTGAAAATAAGAAAATATTTTTATTTTTTGAAGGCGTTAACCAGGTAACCGATGTGTATGTAAATGGCGCATTTGCAGGACAACACAAAGGAGGTTATACTGCTTTCTCAATAGACATTACAGCATTTCTCAACTGGAAAAATAACAATAAAAACCTGATCGCAGTCCAGGTAAACAATGCTCATGATAATTTTATTGCGCCTTTATCTGTTGGCTATGCCTTGTATGGCGGCATTTATCGGAATGCCTGGATCATTGCTACAGACAAACTTCACTACAAAGAAATTAATAATGGAGCTGCAGGTATTTTTTTAAATGCAACTGATGTAAATCAGAACAGCGCAAAACTATCCATTAGAACAAACGTAATGAATGAATCGCCGGGAGAACGGACATTTACTTTTTCAAATAAACTGACCGATGCTTCTGGCAAATTGATTGCAACGCTTTCAAAACAATTTACTATTGAAGCGGGGCAGGAAGTAAATCTGGGATTGGGATTGGCAGATATTGACAAGCCACATCTCTGGAGCCCTGAAGATCCTTATTTGTATGAGGTTACTTCTCAGTTAATAGAAAATAATATCGTTGTTGAGGAAGTAAAAAATTCATTAGGATTCCGCTGGTTCAGGTTTGATGCCGACTCGGGATTTTTTCTCAACGGAAAAAAATATGAATTGCATGGAACGAATCGCCACCAGGACATGGAAGGCAAGGGAGCTGCATTATCAAATGAAGATCATTTAAGAGACATGCAACTCATCAAAAACATGGGTTGCAATTTTGTCCGGCTCGCTCATTATCCGCAGGCACCGGAAGTACTGAACCTTGCTGATAAACTTGGTCTCATTATCTGGGAAGAAATTCCGGTAGTGAATTACATGACCATTGCACCGGAGTTTTTAAAGAACGCAGAAAATATGTTGCGTGAAATGATTCATCAGCATTTCAATCATCCTTCAATTGTAGTGTGGGGATCAATGAATGAAATTTTATTGCATAGCAAACAAGGCGATCGCATACAAAAACAAGATGACTCAAATTACGTCGTGGCTGTTCGTAAATATGCGCTGTCACTCGATAGTATGATCCGGTCAGAAGATCCTTCGCGTTATACAACAATGGCCATGCATGGCAGTGATGATTATTCAAAATATAAACTGGATAATATTTCACAGTTGGCCGGGCATAATATTTACGATGGATGGTACAGCGGCAAAGTAGAAAGTTTTGGAACAGGCCTGGATAAATTGCATTCAGCAAAACCAAGGCAGGTAATATTTGTGAGTGAATACGGAGCAGAAGGAGAAGTAAGATTGAATTCAGAATCTGCAGTGCGCATGGATTATACAGGGCAGTACCAGCAATATTTTCATGAAGCTTATTTGCGGCAGATAAAACAAAGGCTTTTTCTTGCGGGCACTGCTGTATGGAATGAAATGGATTTTTCCCAACCGAATATCGGCGGGCCTCAGCCACATCGCAATCAGAAAGGACTGGTTACCTGGGATAGAAAACCGAAGGATGTTTACTATCTGTACAAAGCTAACTGGAACCCGGAGCCGATGATCTATATCGCCAGCAGAAACTGGTTGGTTCGTTCAGGTGAAAGCACTGCAGCGTCTTCAATTAAAATTTATTCAAATTTAGAGGAAGTAACCTTATATGTGAATGGTAAATCACAGCAATCAAAAAAGACAGATGATATAAAGAAAGCGGTATGGCAGGTGCAATTAGCAAATGGAAAAAACCTCCTCTCCGCCATTGGTAAAAAGAATGGTAAAGTTATCAGTGACGAATTAACTATTGAGTATCGTGCTTATGATCCAGAAACCGGTCATTCGAAAAAACCTTTTGAATCCATTTCAGTAAATGTAGGTTCGGGTGCGCAATACCTGGATGCATCCGGTAATAATTGGATCGAAGACAGGAATTATATTCCCGGAAGTTTTGGACATACCGGTGGAAAGAACCAATTTTTTTCAAGAACCAAAGTGATTAAGAGCACTGATGATGAGCCGCTTTATTATTCTTACCTCGACAGTTTACAGACTTATCGTTTTGACGTAAAGGACGGCACTTACCAACTGACACTTTATTTTGTAGAACCCAATAATATCAAGGCTGGACAAAGAGTTTTTGATGTTTCCATCAATGGGAAAAAAGTATTAGATCATCTCGATCTCGCAAATGAGTTTGGTTGGGCGCAAGCCATTAAGAAAACTTTTGTCGTTGATGCAACTGATAGCAAAGGAATTAATATTTTATTCAATGCCCTGAAAGGAAATACTATTTTAAACGGAATTAAACTCGATCAATAATTTCAAAACATGATCAGTAAGAAAATATATTGTCTTTTTATTATTTTATTTTCTGTTTTGCAGATGAATGCGCAAACAGCCGATACATTGGATCTTTACCTGTTGATCGGGCAATCCAATATGGCTGGTCGTGGCGCAATAACAGATTCATTCAAAAATGAGACAGATATAAATGTTTTGATGTTGGATAAAAACAATAATTGGGTACAGGCAAAACATCCGCTTCATTTTGATAAGCCTTCAGTTGCTGGCGTTGGCCCAGGACTTTCATTCGGCATTGAAATGAGTAAAGTTCATTCTTCAAAAAAGATTGGTCTCATTCCTTGTGCAGTTGGCGGAACTTCCATCAACTCCTGGCAACCCGGAGGCTTTGATAAAGCTACCAATACACATCCTTACGATGAAGCGATGTTACGTTTATCAACGGCAATGAAGTCGGGACATTTGAAAGGAATACTTTGGTTGCAGGGAGAATCGGATAGTGACAGCAGTAAAGCAAAACTATATCTTGATAAATTAATTGGTCTTATTAAACGAATAAGAGCAATTGCTGCAAATGATCGATTGCCTTTTGTCGCGGGCGAACTCGGAACTTTTAAAGAACAGTATAAGAATATTAATAACGAACTGGCAAAACTCCCGCAGTTATTGCCTTTCACGGCCATAGCTTCTTCAGCAGAACTGAAAGACAAAGGCGATCTCACACATTTCAATTCAGCATCGGCAGAATTGTACGGAGTCAGATTTGCCGAAAAAATGAAAGCATTGCTGAAAAAATAATCATTGGTTAAAATATCGATATGAAAAAAAAATTGTTGCTGATCTTTGTTTTATTTTCTTTCAGTTTAACAGCTTCTGCTCAGGAGGAGCCTGAACCGACAGCTACTGTTGCTGCATTGACAACCTTCACCGGCACAGATTATATCCGTCTTGTGTTTGACAAAGATTCTTCCCAAACTGCTTCCACTTATAAGGCAACAATAAAATCTGCTGACTCAAAAATATTATGGGAAGGAAATGTTACTGCGTCACAGGCGATAAATGAAGGGGGCAATAAACTTGCAGCTACGATCAAAAACCTAAAACCTGTTTTGTGGTCGCCCACCAATCCTTTTTTATACGAAGTGACTTTGCAACAGATCAATAACAGCGTAGTAAAAAGAACATTGAAAGAAAGAGCAGGCTTCCGTTCATTTGAAAGAAAAGGCGAAAATATATTCCTGAATGGCAAACCGATTTTTTTGCGGGGCATTGCCATCAATCCGCCAGATCGTGGTATTCCAAAAAAGGTAGAACGCAGTCGTGAATTTGCGATGGAGTATGTAAAGTTCATGAAGAGTATTAATGTGAATATCATCCGTATTCCAGATGCAGAGGAATGGTACGACGTGTGCGATGAACTCGGCATGATGGTATTCGGCGGTAATTACAGCGGCAGTGTTGCCGGTGGTGAAAAAGTGGAAGATCAAACAAAACTCGGCGATGAGACAGATGGTGGTTTTCCTTCTGATTATAATAAAGGAGTTGATTGGTATGAAAATAAAAAACTCGGCGCCATAGCGCATCACCCAAGCCTGATGGTATATGCAATGACCAACGAAACGCCATTCGCGGGTAAGCGTGCAGAACTCTGGGAAAAGTTTTTGTCTTATGCTTTTGATAAACTGGAAAAATGGGATGAAACAAGAGTATACATTGCCAATGCCGGTTACGGTTATGGTAAAACCGGCGATATCACTGACATCCATCGTTACTGGGGTTGGTATTACAGTTCACCGTTTACATTTTTAAATATCCGGGATGAATCAAAACTGAGTCCTTATCCTTCACAACATAAACCCATTACTTTTACGGAGTGCGTAGGAAATTATACAGGGCCTGATGGGAGATATAATCTAACACCGGCACACAAAAATCCGAGTTCACAACTGGCATGGACAGGACATGCAGCAGAGGAGCTGCAACCACAGCTTGCTGATTATCATCAAAGCCTTACATTCAGAGAAGCAACAAAAAGTTTCAGAAGATACAGAACCATCAATCCCGAACTGAGCGGCGTATTTCCTTTCACTATTTTATTTTACAATTGGAATACTGTTACAAAATTTGATGACATGAAACCCAAGCCGGTAACGGATCAGGTAAAGATTTCTTATCAACCTGTGTTGTTATCGTGGGAATGCTGGACACCAAACATGTACGCCGGTTCAACACTTAAACCCATTGCACATATCATTAATGACAACAATGATTTTTCCGATCTGAACAATGTAAAACTTGTTTATGAAATAAAAGATAAGGCACAGGCTGTATTGCTGACCGATAGTATTTCTATTGCCGATATTCCGTACTATGGAAGCAGTTCAACTACACTTTCAATTAAATTACCACTCAATATTATTTCGGGCGATTATGATTTGTCGGGAATGATCATTTCCAATGGAAAAATAGTTTCTGTCAATCATTATCCTTTGTTTATTGCCGATAAATATTTTACCGGAGCTGCAACTACTGCCAGCAATATTTTATTATATGATAAAACAGGTGTTACCAAAAGATCTTTTTCCACGCTGAATATAAAATTCACGGAAGTTAATTCACTTAGTAAAATCGCTTCCGATGCCGTTCTGGTGATCGCAGAAAATTCAGCAGATGATGCCGTCGCTGTGAATGCTGCAGCAATTAAAAAATTCATCACAGGAGGTGGAAGAATATTCTGTATGCGCCAGGACAGTATTCATTTGCAAAACATAAATCAGGTATTAATAAATCCGGTCAGCAATAATAATATTGACATCGATGATCCTGCTTATCCGTTGTCACCAAAATCACCCCGTAATGGTTATTATGTAAATGCTGAAAGACCCGGGCATCCTGTGTTTGATGGTATCACGAGAGATAATCTGAGAGTGTGGTCGGACTACAAAAACTGGAACAGCACGCAGCAGGGTTTCCCGGCAATAAAACCGGTAACGGATGGTTTTACTTTTCAAAACAAAGATGATGTTGGGTCAACAGCCATTCTTGCCAATTACAGTTCCGGTTTGCAGGGCGTTGCTCTGGCAGAACAATTCCAGGAAAAGGGAAGCATTTTAATTTGTGGTCTTGATATTGCCAACAGAATTTCCATTGATCCGGTTGCTGCAAAAATATTGGTGAACATCATTAATTATACCACATCAAATTTCGGTCATGATAAATATCAATTGATCACAGCACCGATCATGTGGGGAGAGTACGAAACGGAGAAAGGGAATTGTAACAGATTTGTACAGCGGTTTTTTAGTAAACTCAACACCACGTGTGGCCGCAGATTATTTAGGAAAAGGAATTGTTGTGAGCAAAGAAGGATATCAGATCGCTGGCGGTAGCAGAGGAGGTTTTAACAGAAGACCAGGCATTCAATATGTTGCCAATGGTCGCCGGCCATTTGGTCCTTATGCGCAAACATTTGGTGGACAACCACAGCCGGAAAAAAATACAACAGAAGGTATTGGTAAATTCTGGTGCAGCATTCCTGCAGGACAAAATTCAGCGACCTCTATTGTATGGAATCCGGGCAAAGAACCTTTAACGATAAAAATTAAAGTAAATGATTTGCCCGAAGTGAGCAGAACAATCAACTCGGGAGAAAAAATTCCTGTTGAAACGCCGGTTGATAGTAACAATGTGAATATGACTTTTACGGGTGACAGAAGATTGGTGATTTTGGAAACTGTGTTTGTAAAAAAATAAATATTTATTACACGGATTAAATCGGGTTGCACGGATTAATACTTAAAGAATTTGTGCGCCTTCGCTAAAGACAATTCTGAGGTCAATTATAATTTAATCTGTGTAACTGTTCTTGAAGTCCGTAAAAAAAAATAATGAATAATATGAAATACTTCCTTTGTTTTGTTTTATTCGTATTGCAGATTAATTGTTGTGGGGCGCAGTCTCTTCCTGTAAGAAAGATCAACGCAGACATGAAACAGATCGCAGGACAGAAAATAAATGTCTTTAATGAATGTGTTGGCGCAGGCCGGGCTAACGAAGGATTGCGTGCAGACTGGCAGCAGCAATTAACGATGGCGCAAAAAGATATCGGGTTCCGTTATATCCGTTTTCATGGTTTGCTGCATGATGACATGGGCGTTTATAAAGAAGATAAAAATGGAAATGTAATATATAACTGGCAATATATTGATAAGCTGTTTGATTTTCTGTTGAGCATCCGCATAAGGCCCTTTGTAGAATTTGGTTTTATGCCAAATGATCTTGCAGCGGGAACCAAAACAATTTTCTGGTGGAAGGCAAACGTAAGTAAACCGAAAGATTATAAAAAATGGGATGACCTGATCGGTGCGCTGGTAGCCCATTGGCAGGAACGTTATGGAAAAACAGAAGTAGCGCATTGGTATTTCGAAGTTTGGAATGAACCGGATCTGAAAGGATTTTACGACGGTACTCAAGCTGATTATTTTGAATTATACAACCATACTTCGAAAGATGTAAAATCGGTATCGAACAATTATCGTGTTGGAGGCCCGGCAACATCTGCTACAAAATGGATCGCGGAATTTTTAAAATATTGCGACAGCTCAAAACTTGCACTCGATTTTATCAGTACTCACGATTACGGAACTACTTCGGTAGTAGATGAGTTCGGAACAAAAAAACAAAAACTGAAAAATAATTATGATACGATCGCTTTAAATGTTGCGAGAATCAGGAACCTGATAAATGCATCGGCTTATCCAAAAGCTGAACTGCATTTTACAGAATGGAATACTTCTCCATCTTCGAGAGATCCGATACATGATACTTACCAGAATGCTACTTATGTTTTGAATACTTTAAAGAAGACAGGCAATCAGGCAAATTCGATGTCGTATTGGACTTTCACAGATATTTTTGAGGAAGCAGGTCCCGGACCGACACCACTTCATGGCGGTTTTGGATTACTGAATCTGCAGGGGATAAAAAAGCCAACCTACTATGCTTATCAATTCATGCAGCAACTTGGAACTAATGTTTTGAAAAATCAGGATACTGCTTCTTATGTAACTACAAATGCTGATGGAGATATACAGGTGTTATTGTGGAATTATACTTTTACAGAAACTGGCGCTTTATTCGACCAGGGATATTTTATAAAAGATCAGCCATCTGTCATCAAAGAAACCGCTCAGTTTAATATTAATAATATCAAAAACGGGAAATACCGTATTGAAATATATAAAACCGGTTATCGCCAGAATGATTTTTTTACTGCTTATCTTGATATGGGAAAACCTCCACATCCAACAGTGCAGCAGGAAAATGAATTGAAAGCGGCTGCTTCGGGATTGCCATTCAGTACAAAAGAAATTCTCATCAGTAATGGCATTTTCAGGCAGGACTTTCAATTGAGGGATAATGACATCGTATTTGTAAAATTAACCAGGTTGAAATAAACTATGTTACCAATCAGGCAAATACAATTACTGATACTCATGTTTACATTTGCTTCAACTGCATTTTGTAAAACCTATTATATAGATGCATTAAAAGGAAATGACAGCAATAATGGATTGTCTGCAACAACCGCATGGCAAACTGTTTCAAAAGTCAGTCGGTTTTCTTTTAAACCCGGAGATATTATTTCTTTCAGGGCAGGACAGATTTTCAAAGGGATCTTAAATATCAGTTCCGGTGGAAAGCCTGGAATGCCCGTCACTTATACATCTTATGGCAGCGGAGTACAGCCTGTAATTGATGGGAATGGCGATTCAACAGCAGTTTATTGTTATAATAAAGAATACATCAACCTGCAAAATATTGCCATTTGCAATTTCAGGCAAGGTGAAATAAAAATGAATGATCTGTTCAACGGAATTTATATTGTGAATGAAGATGCGGCTGTATTGCATCATTTTCATTTTGATCACATCAGAGTTTTTAATGTCAACAGCAGCATCATTGCAAAAGACGAAGGCAAGACAGACCAGAGCCGTTTTCATGGTGGTGTTCAGTTCCGCACTATTGGTAATAAGATCAGGAGTAATTTTGATGATGTCCTGATCACTGATTGTATTTTCGAAAATCTCAGCAGAACCGGTTTTAATTTTCGTTCCGATTGGGATGACCGTTCAGCTTACAGTAAATTCGGTGATGCAATTGGTAAAGGACTTACCGATAACTGGACACCCAATACAGGGGTTATCTTCCGGAAAAATCATTTTAAAAATATTGCGGCCAACGGATTAATAGTAAGAGTGGCAGTAAATGCACTGATAGAATACAATGTATTCGATTCCTGCGGAACAAAAATTTCCGGTAATGCTGTTTTTAATTTTAATACGGATAATGCAGTTTACCAGTTCAATGAATGCATGCATACCATCTATAATGAAGGCGATACAGATGCCCGTGGAATTGACAGTGATTATCGTACAAAACATACCATTATACAGTATAACTATCTTCATGACAATGGCCTTGGTGGGATAACGGCTACGGGTGGCCCGGGCACAGGAAGCGATCCGGTGAATTTCAATATCGGCACCATCATCCGGTATAATATTATTGAGAATAATGCAAGGCAGGGCGTTTATTTTTCCGGAAGGATCATGGGTTTGAAAATGTATAATAATATTATTTATGCCGATACTGATTATAATGATGTTATCGCCATTAAGCTTAACAGATGGGTTACGTTTCCTGACAGTGCCGAATTCAGTAACAATATCTTTTATTTTAAAGGGAAAAATATTTCGTGGGCCTTCACCAGTTCTACGAACAATGTTTTTGAAAAGAATATTTATTATGGAATAAAACCACCAACTGAATTCAACGACCCTTCAGCAATAACCCAGGATCCTTTGCTGAATTTGTCTGGCAAAGGAACAATCCGTTACCGTTTGTTGAAAGGTTCTCCTGCATTACATGCAGGTGTTTTGATTGACAAAAATGCTGAACATGATTATTATGGAAATAAGATCAATAAAAAAGAAATGATAAATATTGGAATTGATAATGGCAATCCGAAAAAATAATATTGTTATGATGAAAATATTTCTATTGATAAATTGCTGGATTTTTAGTTGTGTTATTTTATTTGGTCAAAATAAAACTGAAAGAAAACTGATTGTGATCACTTTCGATGGATATCGTTGGGCAGACGTCTTTAAAGGCGCTGATTCTGCAAAACTGGTTACAAGTCTGAAGGGAAAAAAAGATTCGGCGGAAATATTTAAAAAATTCTGGAGCAATGACGAACATTCCAGCAGGCAAAAACTTATGCCATTTTTATGGAAAACAATTGCAGCAAAAGGTCAAGTATATGGCAATCGTGATTTAAACAGCAATGTAAATGTGAAGAATAAATTCTGGTTTTCGTATCCGGGCTACAATGAAATATTTACTGGCTATCCTGATTCGATCATCAATTCAAATGATTATCCGGCCAATCCAAATACAACGTTATTGGAATTCGTCAACAAACAGAAAGGTTATCAAAACAGCATTGCTTCTTTTGCCTCCTGGGCGGCATTTACAAGAATATTAAATAAAGACAGAAGTGGGTTGCCTGTCAATGCCGGCTTTACCGATGTTGAGGAAAAAGATCTGACCGACAATCAGAAATTACTGAACCAGCAACAACATTTGTTGCCACAGGTTTTTGGGCCCAATGAAAGACATGATGCGGTGACTTACTTTCTTGCAAAAGAATATTTGAAAAAGCATCATCCAAAAGTACTCACTATACATTTTATTGAAACAGATGCTTATGCGCACCGAGATCTGTACGACATGTACCTTGCATCCGGACATAACAATGACGCAATGATTGAAGACTTATGGAATACAATTCAGTCAGATCCGTTTTATAAAGATCAGACTACATTATTTCTGGCGACGGATCATGGGCGTGGTGATAACAACAGCGATAACTGGACGCATCACAACAGTAAAACTCCCGGATCAGAGCAGATCTGGTTTGCGGCAATGGGACCATTTACTCCTCCTTTGGGAGAAATAAAAAATGATCAGGAGTTTCAATTTCAATATGCGAAAACAATGGCGGCTTTGTTAGGATTTAATTTTACAAGTCCGCACAAAATTGGCGATGAAATTAAAAAAGTAACTGGCAGATAATTATTTTTTGTTCCGAATATCCGGCTTATATTTTATATTAAATACAATTTCGTTTAGAACAGCATGATAAAAGAAGGCACGATATTATTTACCATCGCATTGTTCATTGGTTATGGTTGCGGTATGATGCGATCAGATAAGATTGCCGTAAAGACAGGTGAAGAGGCGCCGATACTTTGTCATGCTACGATTCCTTCAAGACTCACTTCATCATCAAATGATTCATTAATTCAGCAGTCTGCAAATATTTCTACCAAAGGAATGGTTTTAATTGAGGCCGGCACATTTATGATGGGCGCGAATGACAAAGATGCATTACCGGATGAAACACCAATGCATAAAGTTTCGCTGAATGATTTCTGGATAGATGCAACTGAAGTAACCAATGCAGAGTTTGCGGCATTCATCAATGAAACACATTACATTACTACCGCTGAGCAACAGCCCAATTGGGAAGAAATGAAAAAACAATTGCCTGCAGGAACTCCTAAGCCTGCCGATAGTTTATTAGTTGCCGCGTCATTGGTGTTTCATCCTCCGGTAAATGCGGTTGATCTGAATGATTATACTCAATGGTGGTCATGGCAAAAAGCTGCTGACTGGAAACATCCAAAAGGGCCGGCAACTAATATTGTTGGAAAAGAAAATTATCCGGTGGTTCAGGTTTCATGGTATGATGCGCAGGCTTATTGCAAATGGGCTGGTAAACGTTTGCCAACAGAAGCCGAATGGGAATGCGCCGCCAGAGCAGGGTTGAAAAATAATTTATATACATGGGGAAATGAAGCGCCTGATCAGGGCAAACCTAAAGCCAATTTATGGCAGGGGCATTTTCCTGATAAAAATACCATGACCGATCATTTTTACGGAACGGCTCCGGTGAAATCCTTCGCTGCCAATGCATTTGGATTATATGACATGGCCGGAAATGTTTGGGAATGGTGTGCAGATTTTTACGATGAACATTATTATAATACCCAAACAAATGAAGTGACTTCAAATCCAACAGGGCCTTTGCAAACCAACGATTCGCAAGAACCTTATGCGGCAAAACGTGTGATGCGAGGCGGATCGTTTTTGTGCAATGAATCCTATTGCACTGGCTATCGTGTGGCAAGAAGAATGAGAAGTACGGAAGATAGCGGGATGGAGAATTTGGGATTTAGATGTGTGAGAGATAACCGCGAAGGCACAGAGACGCAAAGTGGAATAAGAAATAAGAAATAAATAATAAGAAATAAGAAAGTGAAGAATGTTTGAAAGTTGATAATGTCAAAATACAAATAACTCCGCGCCTTCGCGGCTCTGCGGTAAAAATTAATATCATGAAACGGCTTTTGTTTTTTATTTTATTGCTCAGCGTTATCATTCCTTTCGCAGGGTTTGAAAAAAAAACTCTTGCGAAAAAAGAAAAGCGCCCGAATATCATTGTCATTCTTGCAGATGATATGGGCTATTCTGATATTGGTTGTTATGGAAGTGAGATCCGCACACCGAATCTTGATGGTCTTGCACAAGATGGATTACGCTATACTCAATTTTATAATACTTCGCGCTGCTGTCCATCAAGAGCATCATTGCTTACCGGTTTGTATCCGCATCAAACCGGCCTTGGTTGGATGACGGCTGCTGATCATCAACTACCCGGTTATCGTGGTGAACTGAATACGCAATGCGTGACCATGGCAGAGGCGTTGAAGCAATCTGGTTACGCAACTTACATGACGGGAAAATGGCATCTCTGCAAAGATCCTGAAAAACAGAAAGGTGAAATTTATGACTGGCCTTTACAGCGCGGCTTCGACAAATTCTACGGAATCATTCTTGGAGCTGCTAATTATTATGATCCCGGAATGTTGTGCAGAAATAATGAATTGATCACCCCATTTACCGACGCGGCTTATCATCCTCAAAATTATTATTTCACAGAAGCTATTACAGACAACAGTGTTCAATATCTGACAGATCGCGATCAGACAAAACCTTTTTTCATGTATGTGGCTTATACCGCTGCACATTGGCCGATGCAGGCGCCTGCTACAGACATTGAAAAATACAAAGGCGTGTATGATCGTGGCTGGGGCATAACGCGTGAAGAACGTTTTAAGAAAATGAAAACGCTTGGCGTTATAAAAAAAGATGAAGAGCTTTCACCTGATGATTTTCAGCCATGGGCAAGTGAAAAAGATAAAGGTCCGATGACAAGGCGAATGGAAACTTATGCAGCGATGGTAAGTAATATGGACAACGGTATTGGGAAAATAATTACTGAATTGAAAAGACAAGGTCTTTATGAAAACACAATTATTTTTTACTTGCAGGATAATGGTGCCTGCAGTGAAATTATTGGTTCAGGTGAAACAAGAACTGCTGCAGACGATACAACAAAAGTTAAAAAGCTGGAGTCTTCTACATTACAATTCAGCAACAAACCTTTGATCACCCGAGATGGAAAATATGTGATGCAGGGAAAAAAAGTAATGGCTGGTCCTGCAGATACTTATGTTTCTTACGACAGGGAATGGGCGAATGTTTCCAATACACCATTTCGTTTGTACAAGCATTGGGTGCATGAAGGCGGTATTGCAACGCCACTCATTATTCATTGGCCAGCCGGAATAAAAAACAAAGGAACCATTGTAAATCAGGTGGGGCATGAGATTGATATGATGCCAACAGTTTTGCAATTGGCCGGCGCAACTTATCCATCAGCCTATAATGGCAACAAAATTATTCCTGAAGAAGGCGAGAGTCTTGTGCCAAGTTTCAGCAATAAAATCAATCGTACGCGAACACTTTTTTGGGAACATGAAATGAACCGCGCGGTAAGAATGGGCAAATGGAAATTAGTTGCCGAAGCAAAAATGCTGGATGGAACAGGAGGTAAGTGGAAATCGTACGAAACAAGTCCCTGGGAACTATATGATATGAGTAACGACAGAAGTGAGTTACACAACCTTGCTGCAAAATATCCTGACACATTAAATAAAATGATTGCGATGTGGGAAGATTATGCAAAGCGTTGCAATGTATATCCACAACCATGGCAAAAAAAGAATTAGAGAATGCTGAATAAAAAAAATATATCTAAAATAATAATTGCCGCTGTTGTTGGAACGGGTATTTTTATTTCTATCGGCAGCTTTAAAAAAATATCGAACAGGGGGCAAGGAATGTCGAACAAGGAACAAGGAATATCGAGCAAGGAACTTGTACGACCAAATATTGTTTTGATCATGGCCGATGATATGGGTTATTCTGATCTTGGTTGTTATGGTGGGGAAATCAAAACACCCAATCTGGATTATCTCGCAGCAAATGGATTGCGTTTTTCTCAATTTTATAATACCTCACGTTGTTGCCCAACCCGCGCTTCTTTGCTCACCGGACTTTACAATCATGAAGCTGGAATCGGCGATATGACTACAGATCAGCACGTCTCGTCTTACAGCGGACATTTATTGGAAAGCACTGTTACGCTTGCAGAAGTTTTAAAAGAAGCGGGTTATCATACGGCGATGGCGGGGAAGTGGCATGTGTCAAATACAACAGTTCAACCGGATGCTGCGGCACAATTAAAATGGCTCAATCATCAGGAAGAACATCCATTATTTTCTCCGGTTGAACAATATCCAACCAACCGTGGTTTTGAAAAATTTTATGGAACGCTTTGGGGCGTGGTTGATTATTATGATCCGTTTAGTCTGGTATACGGAACAACAGCGGTAAAAGAAGTTCCGAAAAATTATTATCACACGGATGCGATCAATGATTCTGCCGCATCCTTCATCCGGCAGTTTAGTAAGGAGGATAAACCATTCTTTGTGTACGTGGCTGAAAACGCACCGCACTGGCCGATACAGGCGCCTGAAGAAACAATAGAAAAATATAAAGACGTTTATAAAGTTGGATGGGATGCCATCCGTGAACAGCGTTATAAAAAAATGATCGCACAAAAGATGATTAATCCCAATACAAAAAAATTATCTGCGCGGCAAAATGAAAAATTAACCTGGGCTGATAATCCGAATAAAGAATATGATGCACGTGCAATGGCTGTTCATGCGGCGATGATAGATAAACTGGATCAGGGCGTTGGCAGAATTATCAAAGCGTTGAAAGAAACAGGAAAGTTTGATAATACCATTATTCTGTTTTTAAGTGATAACGGAGCCAGTCCTGAAATGTGCGCCAACTTTGGCCCTGGCTTCGATCGGCCGGGAGAAACACGTGCCGGAGAGAAAATTATTTATCCGAAAGATAAAAAAACAATGCCCGGTCCTCAAACAGTTTATGGTTCTATCGGTCCTGAGTGGGCGAATGTTTGCAATACACCTTTCCGCTATTGGAAAATTGAATCTTATGAAGGCGGCGTTCATACACCAATGATCGTACACTGGCCTGCGGGATTGCTTACAAAGAAAGGAAGCATCACCGATCAGCCGGGACATGTCATGGATTTCATGGCAACATTTATTGAACTCGCCAAAGGTTCTTATCCTAAAACTTATCACAACAATAATATTACACCCATTGATGGAATAAGTCTGTTACCAATTCTGCAGGGACAACAACGTGGAGGGCATGATATCTATTTCAATGAACACTCTAATGGACGTTACGCAAGACAAGGCGATTGGAAAATTGTTGCAACAAGAGCAGACAGCAGCTGGCAATTGTTTAATATAAAAAAAGATGGAAGCGAAACAGAAAATTTAGCTGCAAAATTTCCTGCAAAAGTAAAAGAACTGGATAGCCTCTGGCATCTGTGGGCCTTTAAGAATAAAGTGTTGCCAAAAATTGAAAGAAAAAAAACAGTAGAATAATTCAGCAAGTTTTTATGAAGAAAATATTGATCACGATAATTGTTTTAAGCATTGCTTTTGTATCTGTTGCACAAAAAGTTGCTTGGAAACAAGCCGAAGGGCCTTTGCAAACGCAATGGACATCATTGGTGAAACCTGATAATGCACATCCCGAATACCCGCGCCCACAAATGGTTCGTGAGAAATGGAAAAATTTGAATGGTCTTTGGGAATATGCGATTACAAATGTTTTGGACGAACCCAAAAAATGGGATGGGCAGATATTGGTTCCGTTTTGTGCGGAATCAATGCTGTCTGGTGTTGAAAAAAAAATCGGACCGTCAAATATGTTGTGGTATAAAAGAAAATTTACAATACCTGCAGATTGGAAAGAACAACATGTAGCCTTGCATTTTGAAGCGGTTGATTGGAAGATGACTGTTTGGGTAAATGGAAAATCAATCGGCGGACACAGCGGCGGTTATGATGATTTTAGTTTTGACATTACGGACGCATTGAAAAAAAAAGGCGAACAGGAAATTATTATTTCAGTTTGGGATCCTTCCAATGATGGAACGCAGCCTGCCGGTAAACAATACAACAAACCAAGAAGTATCTGGTACACTTCTGTAACGGGCATCTGGCAAACAGTCTGGATAGAACCTGTCCCTGAATTTTCAATCAATGATTTTAAAATAATGCCTGATGTAGATAAAAATAATCTACAGATTTTTGTTCCGGGTAAAACAATTCCTTCCGGTTACAGCATTGAGGCGATTGCTTATGACAATAATATAAAAGTTGGAACTGTTACCGGCAAACTCAATGATACATTGTCGCTAAAATTATCCAACCAAAAGTTGTGGTCGCCTTCAAATCCCTTTTTGTATGATCTCGTTATTAATTTATACAACAACGGAAAAAAGGTGGATGCTGTAAAATCTTATTTCGGGATGCGGTCAATCAAACTTGGAAAAGACGCGAAAGGAATTACGCGCTTGCTTTTAAATAATCAACCATTGTTTCAATATGGTCCGCTCGATCAGGGCTTTTGGCCTGACGGAATTTATACAGCGCCAACAGATGATGCGCTAAAATATGATATTGAAATAGAAAAGAAACTTGGTTTCAATATGATCAGGAAGCATGTGAAAGTAGAATCGAAACGTTGGTATTACTGGTGTGATAAAATAGGCATGTTGGTATGGCAGGATATGCCAAGTGGCGACAGGCATATAAGAAAGGATGAAGCCGATATCATTCGCGATGCGCAGTCTTCGCTCGAATATAAAACGGAATTGAAAGCAATGGTCAATCAGCATTTCAATAGTCCATGCATTGTTACCTGGGTCCCTTTCAATGAAGGCTGGGGCCAGTTTCAAACGGATACAATTGTTGAGTTCGTAAGAAATTTAGATCACACAAGATTGATCAGTGCAACAAGTGGCTGGGCCGATAGAAAGACTGGCGACATGAGTGACATTCATGTTTATCCCGGACCTGCAATGCCCGAACCGGAAAGCAACAGAGCGGCGGTGCTTGGTGAATTTGGTGGACAGGCCTTGATCATCAAAGATCATTTATGGCAATCGGATTTTTCATTTGCGCCGGGCCATATTCGAACGTCACAAACTTTAGAACAACTGGATTCTGTTTACAAAGGGCTCGTTATAAAATTAATGGAACTAAAAAGCAGAGGTTTATCAGCAGCAGTGTACACACAAACAACAGATGTGGAAACAGAAGTGAACGGCATGATGACTTACGATAGGAAAATAATAAAACTTGACGTCGATAAATTGAAAGCGATGCATGATCAACTGATCAAACAATAAAATAAAAATATTAACATGAAAATGAGTAGAACGCTCGTTGTTTATTTTTTCTGCATTACTTTATTGCCTTTGCGTTCCTTCGCGCAGGCTGATGACGATGGAAAAAAAGAACGGCAGTATTTTGTTGAGGTGCTGACAAAAATCGCAGATCCGGTATTGAATGCATTAAGTAAAAATGAACTGAAGAAAAAAATGCCGGTAGAAGCCAGTGACCCAAAAAGGGTTTACAGCACACACCTGGAAGCATTCGGACGTTTGCTTGCAGGCATTGCGCCATGGCTGGAACTCGCTCCTGACGAGACTTCTGAAGGCAGGCTTCGTAAAAAATATCTTGATCTTGCATTGCTGTCTGTAAAAAATTCAGTTGATCCTTCGGCACCTGATTTTATGAATTTCAATCAGGGGCATCAACCACTCGTCGACATTGCTTTTTTTGCACAGGCATTGCTGCGTTCGCCAAAACATTTGTGGGGCGGTCTCAGTAACGAAACAAAAAAGAATGTGATCAATGCGCTGAAATCTTCCCGCGTTATTACACCTTCTTATTCTAATTGGTTAATGTTCAGCGCAACGGTGGAAGCAGCCTTGCAAAAATTCGATAGCAGCGGAGACCGTATGCGGATTGATTATGCATTGAAACAACATGAACTCTGGTACAAAGGTGATGGAATGTATGGCGATGGTCCCGAATTTCATTTTGATTATTACAACAGTTTTGTCATTCAACCGATGTTGCTGGAAGTGTGCGCGACAATTATCGACTCATCTTCAAAAGCCTCCGAAAAAACATTGGCTGCCGAAGTGTTGAAACGCAGTCGCCGTTATGCTGCTATACAGGAAAGATTGATCTCGCCTGAAGGAACATTTCCGCCGGTTGGCCGTTCACTCGCTTATCGTTTCGGCGCTTTTCAACTGTTGTCAAAAATTGCTTTAATGCATCAACTACCGGATGAAATAAAACCGCAGCAGGTAAGAGCTGCATTATTTAACGTAATAAAAAGACAAATAGAAATGCCAGGAACTTTTGATAAAGCTGGTTGGTTACAGATCGGTTTTGCGGGCCACCAACCAGGCATGGGCGAAAATTATATTTCAACCGGAAGTCTGTATCTCTGCTCGGAAGGCTTGCTCACACTGGGTTTGCCGGCAACAGATACTTTTTGGCAGGGAAAAGATTTATCATGGACCGCAAAAAAGATATGGAATGGAGAAGATATGCCGGTGGATCATGCAATTAAAAATGAATAGTGATATTTTTTTAATACCGGCTTTGTTTTTCATAGCAGCATCGTTGCGTCGCAATCCTTTCATCGGCATCAGTTTTGGCAGCATTGATTAACCAATAAAAATATTCAACAGTATACAACATTTAAAATTTAATACATAATGAAAAAAATATTCAGCATATCTGTGAGCATTTTGTTTTTATTGCTTTCAATAAAATCCTTTGGGCAAAATAAAAAAATAACCAAACAATGGATCGATCAGCAATTAAATGAAGCAGCAACACAGTATAAATATCTTGCAACCAAATTACCGGAAGGCGTGATGCCACGGTCATTCACGTTTGACACGTTAAGAACCTGCACTTCCGAAAATTGGGTAGCAGGTTTTTATCCAGGTACATTGGTTTATTTATATGAAGACACGAAAGACAAAGCATTGTACAATGAGGTCATAAAAAAAATCCCATTGATGGACAATCAACAGAACAGCACCGGAACCCATGATCTTGGATTCATGATGTATTGCAGCTATGGAAATCTTAACAGGATCAGTCCGACTGCTGCTTATAAAAAAATACTGATCAATTCTGCACACGGACTGGCGAGCAGATTTAATCCAACCGTTGGTTGCATCCGTTCATGGGGAAAATCTGATGACACTTCTATGTTCCGCGTCATTATTGATAATATGATGAACCTTGAATTATTATTCTGGGCTGCAAAAGAAACGCACGATACTTCTTTATATCATATCGCAGTAACACATGCAAACACTACGATGAAGAATCATTTCCGCCCGGACTACAGTTCTTACCATGTGGTGGTTTATAATCCGCAAACCGGTAAAGTAATGAAGCGCCAAACAGCGCAGGGTGCAGCCGATGAATCAGCCTGGGCCCGCGGTCAATCATGGGGCCTGTATGGCTATACCATGTTGTATCGTGAAACAAAAGATAAAAAGTATTTGGATCATGCACAGCATATTGCTTCATTTATATTAAGCCATCCGAATTTACCAGCGGACAAAATTCCTTACTGGGATTACAATGCGTCGGGTATCCCCAACACATATCGTGATGCATCAGCAGGAGCAGTACTTGCATCGGGATTAATAGAACTTGCGGGATATAGTGATCAAACTTTAGCGAAAAAATATCTTGATGTGGCTTCAACTATTTTACAAACATTGTCATCACCCGAATACAAAGCGAAAACCGGTGAGAATGGTGGATTTATTTTAAAGCACAGCGTTGCACACTTTCCAAAAAATGTTGAAGTAGATTCACCATTGTCTTATGCAGATTATTATTATGCGGAAGCAATGATGCGTTATAGAAAAATAGCTAAATAGATCAATTGTTTGATTGCTGTATTGATAAATTGTTGGGTGCGCAACAACCAAAAAAGAATTTTGATTTATTGTTAACCCAAAAACAATATAACAATTAGCCAATGCAACCATATAAGTATGATGAAACAAATATTAACGACGCTTTGCATTTTCTTAAGTGTGTTATTGCACGCACAGTCAACAAATATTGCATTGCATAAACCGGTAGTTGCGAGTTCGGAAGCAAAAGGCTTTCCTGCATCCAATATAGTAGACGGAAAAATTTCCCGTAATTCCAAATGGCAGGCTGCTACAGGAAAGGCGCCACATATTGTTGAGATCGATCTTAAAAAATATTACAACATCAGTGAAATAAGAGTGCATAGTGGTATCATCGATACTGAAAAAAAACCTGATGAAATGAACCAGGCAGCGGGCTTCTGGTCGGTTAAAAATTTTAAATTGCAATACTGGGACGATGCCAACTGGAGTGATCTTCCAAAAAGTGAAGTGCATGAGAACAGATTGACAGCAGCAATTTTTACTTATCATCCTGCGGTCACTTCTTTTAAAATAAGATTGGTCTGCGATGACGGCGAACCGATCAGTATTATGGAAATAGAAGTAATGGGAATGCCGGCTGCAAATATGCCTGAACCACCATCAATTGTTTCTTCAATAAAAAAACAACAGCCGTCTGCAGCTACGCAAAACGCCATCATAAAAGTCACGGATTCGGTAATTGGAAAATCATTGAAGTATGTTGGTTATAACCAGGGATATTATTTTCCGGGCAGCAATATTCCGGGTTGGGTAGAATATTCAAATGCCAACAGCTTTCGCGTTTGGGCCACCATGAATTCATTTGTTCCGCAATCAGCCGTACAGGTCGATAAAAATATCTCCTCCGTGGAAGAATTTGATAAGCGTAAAAATGAATTGAGGGCATCACCGGAAAATAATCAATATATCAAATGGAATCAGTTGCTGCCATTGTATGATCAGCCTGATTCATCTTCCACCAATGCAATGGTCTTTAATTATGCACTGGCAGATCTGAAACGGCTCGGCGTTGACGTTATTCTGCAAACCGGCAGCACCGATTATGAAGATACCTGGGAAAGTAAATGGAAACAGTGGCAGCGACATTATGCACTGGCTTATCATGCAGCACAGGTGGGCGATGTATCGATGTTCGCGATGCAGAATGAACCTAATCACCGCAATTCCGGACCAATGAAACTCGAGCAATGGATCATGGGTATGCAGATCGTTTCTGACGCTGTGCATTGTGCCGTAGAAGACGTTAATAAAAAATATGGGAAACACCTGGTGGGAAAATTTGTCGGGCCGGTAACGGCAGGCAATAACCCGGAATGGTGGTCGGCCATTGCAAAAGCAATCCGTACAGATTATCATGGCAACACAATCGATCATGATCTCATTGATATTTTTTCCACGCATTCATACAATTCGCCCGCGATGGGTTATACATCCCGCGTGAATAATATCCGTGAAGTGATTCAGGCCAATCATCCGCTGCATCAATCATTGCCCATTGTTTTTACAGAAATAGGAAGATGGATGAATGCTTATCTCATCGATAAAGAAGAGACGATGGATTCGCCTTCTTTGTTTACAGAATGGGCTGGCATGTACGCTAACAACATGAAGAATGGTGGATATGGAATGTGGGCATTCAAATTTGCCAATACCGCCAGCAGCGCATATCCCAGGGGAATTAAGTCCGGGCATCATTTTATCTGGCAGGGAAAAAGAATTGTAGAGGATGCATACAAAAATCTTGCACTCAATAAAAAAGTAACTGTAAGCAGTCATTCAGCAAATGCGTTGTTCATCACGGATGGAAATAAATCAGACCGCTCGGCATGGATTGCTGATACAACTTCCAAAGAACAATGGGCAGAAATTGATCTTGACACAAAACAAAATATCGGCAGCGCAGTAATTTATTCAGGATCAGACGGAGGCGTTTATACGAGTCCTGACCGCGTTAAAAATTTTAAACTGCAATATTTTTTGGATAACATCTGGAAAGATATTCCCGGTACGGAAGAAAAAGATAATAAGTATGCGCAGGTATTTGATGTTTTTAAACAGCCTGTTTTTACAGATAAGATACGGTTTGTAAGTACTGGTGGAGGAACTGTTAAGCTGAGGGAAATTAAACTTTTTGCAAAAGACGATGGGCCATCTGCCGAAACAACATTCAATGTTTCCGGAATACAACGAACCGGTGAAGTGTTGCGTTTATTTGCAAAGGGGTTTAAAGATGAAAGACCTCTGCTGCAAACCAAAATATCAACAGATGATACAGGTGTTGATGCATATACTTCTTATGATGAAAAGTCTGGAAATTATTATATGTGGCTGGTGCAAAGAGGATCGTTTAATTACAAACTGAAGATCGATCTTAAGAAATTGAATGTTATGGCAGGAACTCCGGTTACCGCTGAAACTATTGGCCCTGCTTATTATGGTGAGGTTACAAAACTGACCACGGTCGGTAACGATAAAAATATTGATCTGAACTTATCAGCACAAACTGTTATCCTGCTTAGTATTCCAACCATGAAAACAATACTTTCAAAAATAAATGCTGCAGCTTCAGCAACAGTGTCGGGTGGTAGAAATGCAGACAAAGTAAATGGCCAGCAAAATTTATTAAGCGTACAGCTAGATGCCGGCAAACCGGAAAAAAATGCCGTAAGTTATCTCTGGTTTGACCTTTCGAACAACTCTTTAGGTAATGCACAAAAAATATTATTGAAAATAAACGGACATACAGACAAAATAACTGCTCCGTTTCGTTTGCATGTGTATGGTATTCCTTCGGAAAAATGGAATCCTAAAACGATGAGTTGGAACACTGCCGAACTTCTTGACAGTAAGGAAGCATTGATCAATGCTGTTGGATCAAAAGCGTTTGTTGCAGGTGAACTGGCTTTCGGAAAAACTGATCAGGATCATATGCTGGATGTAACCGACCTGGTAAAAAAACATGCTGGTCACGGAATCACTTTTGTGCTGGTAAGAGAAACCCGGCAGTTAGGCGATGATGAGGATAAAGGAAAGAAAGTAATGATCAATAATTCAGATAATCAACCACAGCTTTTATTCTGGAATAAATAAATTATTTATGAAAGTCTTTAACAAAATATTTAAGAGCGGCTTTGTTATCGTGCCGATGATTTTATTTTTTATCAACCATGTTTTTGCGAATGTAAAACTGCCTGCTCTGTTCAGCGACAACATGGTATTGCAACAAAAATCTAAAGTAAATATCTGGGGCTGGGCCGATCCAGGGGAACAGATTTGGATTGTTGGAAGTTGGTCTCGAAAAAACGTTAAAACAATAGCAGGTGCTGATGGCAAATGGTCTACTCATCTCATGACAGGTGATGCTGGCGGCCCCTTTACAATTACTGTCAATGGAAATAACAAGGTTGAACTAAAAGATATTTTGTTGGGAGAAGTATGGGTTTGCTCAGGTCAATCAAACATGGTTTTTTCTTTAAAGGGAGCAGATAATGCAAAGGAAGAAATTGCAAAGGCAGATTATCCTGACATCCGTTATTTTGATGTCAAACGTCAATATGCTCAAAAGAAATTTGATGATGCTCCGGGTTCAGTTTGGGAAAAAACATCTCCGAAAATGGCGGGCGGTATTTCTGCGGTCGCTTATTATTTTGCAAGAAGTATAAAAGAAAAGCTGAATGTGCCAATCGGAATTATATATTCGGCCTGGGGTGGTACACCTGCTGAAGCATGGACACCGAATGATGTGATCACTTCTGATACAACTTTATCAAAATATATTGACCGCTGGAATTATATTCAGAAAAATGTTGGTAAAGATTCTGTTGTTTATCACAAAGCACTTGACGAATGGGAAAAAAATAAAGGAGAAGGCACTAAAACAAAAAAGCCCGAAGAACCACAGACATTGTATTATTATAACAGACCTTGGCGCGAACCATCTGTGTTGTTTAATGGAATGATCGATCCAGTGATCCCGTTTACAATAAAAGGTTTTTTATGGTATCAAGGTGAATCAAATGTTGGTTATGCAAATGAATACGGTCAGTTACTGGAAGGAATGATCAACAGTTGGCGCAAGCGTTGGGGCAATCAGGATCTCCCTTTTCACATTGTCCAGATCGCAGCATTTGGGTACAGTGACATGAATGCCGGCGCAACCGTTAGGGACCAGCAATATAAAGTGAGTAAAGACCTTAAGAACACAGGACTCGCCGTGACAGCTGATCTTGGGAATATGAAAGACATTCATTATACTCATAAAAAAGAAGTAGGAGAGCGGCTTGCCTTAATTGCACTGGCAAAAAATTATGGATTTAAAAATGAAATATATGCAGGACCTGAATGCAAAAAAGCAATTGTAGAAAATGGTCACCTGGAACTTACATTTGATCAATCTTTATTTACTAAGAATGGAACTGAAGTTGCAGGATTTGAAATTGGCTACAAGAAATCGGATGCTGATTCTTTAAGGTTTGAAAAAATAACAGCAAGTATTCAGGACAAAAAAATCATCATTCCGGTTGATAAAAATAAAATGCCTTTATCAGTTCGTTATGCCTGGATTTTAGTTGGAGAAGCTAATCTTCAGAACGGCGTTGGACTACCTGCGTTCCCGTTTCAATTAAGAGTTAAGAATTAAAAGGTAAGAATTTAAAATTACGATTGTTACGAACAGACGTAATGCTCAAGTTTCTTATTCCTTATTTCAGATATGTATCTGGAAGAAGGAAACTTGATTGCGTAATTATTTTGTTTTGATAAAAATGAAATGTCTTTCGATAAAGATTACTTCCCAACTTTTCAACCTCATCCTTCCGTCCTTCTCCAAAAGGAGAAGGAAACTTGATTGCGTAAACATCTTGTTTTGATAAAATGATATCTCTTTCGATATAAATTGCTTCTCAACTTTCTTTATTTATAAAAGGATTTATAAACGCCCATTTCTAATCCACGCAATTCTGCAAGTCCACGCATTCTGCCGATACAGGAATAACCGGGATTGGTAACCTTGTTCATGTCATCCATCATCTGATGGCCATGATCCGGGCGGAAAGGAATAGGAGCGCCAACTTTTTGCTGTGTCTCCAGAATTTCCTTCATTACTGCATACATATCTGTATCTCCATCCAGATGATCAGCTTCATAAAAATTGCCATGTTCATCCCGCCTGGTATTTCTTAAATGAATAAAGTGCATCCTGGTGCCGATATTCTTGGCGATCGCTGTAAGATCGTTGTGTGCACCTGCGCCTAATGATCCTGTACAGAAGCAAATACCATTGCTTTTATTTGGAACAGAACTGAGAATAAAATTTATGTCATCTTCTGTACTAACGATACGGGGCAGCCCAAGTATATCAAAAGGCGGATCATCCGGATGAATTGCCAGCTGTATATTAAGTTCATCCGCAACTGGTGATATTTCCTGCAAAAAATATTTTAAGTGTTCGCGTAATTTTGTCCGGTCAATATCCCTGTACCAGTCAAGCTTTTCCTGCATCTGTTCAACGGTTTGTTTTTTTTCTCCCGGAATGCCAAACATAATGATGCCAGTCAATTGCTCCAAACGCTCCTTCGGATAATTTGAAAAACGTTTTTCGGCCTCCTGTTGGATATGAGTGGAATAAGATGCAGCAGCGTTCTTTCTTTTGAGAATATAGATATCAAAAACAGCCAGGTCAAACCAATTAAAGTATAACGCTTTCGAACCATCCGGCATCTTATAATCAAGATCGGTCCTTGTCCAGTCATTCACCGGCATAAAATTATAAGTCACTATTTTTATACCTGCAGCAGCAAGATTGTGCAGTGTCTGTTTGTATTGATCAATATATTGCTGAAAATTTCCTGTCTGTGTTTTTATACTTTCGTGTACGGTTACACTTTCGACTACATCCCAGTGCAGTCCTGCCTTTTCAATGATGATTTTTCTTTGCTGAATTTCTTCCAACGGCCATACATCGCCGTGAGGAATATGATGAAGCGCAGTGACAATTCCTGTTGCGCCTGTTTGTAAAATATCCTGCAGGCTTACAGGATCATCGGGTCCAAACCAGCGCCACGTTTGTTTTAGTTGCATATTCTATTTCACAGATTTTAAGAATGATTACACGGATTTGTGCAAGTTGAATTTTGATTTTTTAGCCGTAAGAATTTGCCAGGAATTACATTGATCACAAGATATTGAATTTCTTAATCTGTGTAATCCAGTATCCGTGTCATCACACACCTGAATATACATGAAATCCACCATCGATACAGATCACTTCTCCGCTCACAAAACTTGAAGCATCACTGAGTAACCAAACCAGGGCGCCTACCAGTTCATCGGGATTGCCAAAGCGTTTGAAGGGAGTATGGTTTATTACTGCCTGACCGCGTGAAGTATAGGACCCGTCTGTATTTGTAAGGAGACTTCTGTTTTGCTCAGTTATAAAAAAACCCGGCGCAATGGCATTAATGCGGATCGTGCTGCCGTAACGTGCGGCCATTTCAACACACATCCACCTGGTATAATTATCGATGGCTGCCTTGGCCATTGAATAACCCAGCACCCTTGTTATAGAAGATTGTGCAGCCATGGAAGAAATGTTGATGATACTTCCTTTGCCGGATGCCTGCAATGATGCGCCAAATACAGATACCGGTAACAGGGTTCCAAAAAGATTCAGATCAAAAGCTTTTTTTAATCCTTCAATATTTATATCAAAGATGTCACTGTCAGGTGGTATCACAGCTTCAGGTACATTACCACCTGCTGCGTTTACCAATCCATCTATCCGTCCCCATTTTTGGAGAATGATTTCCTTTGCTTTTAAAAGATCTTCTTTAATCAGAACATCTGCTTTTACAAACAACACATCATGTCCTGCATCCGTTAATTGTGAGGCCCTTTCATTGCCGATTGTTTGATTGCGGCCGATCAATGCGACTTTACCACCCGTTTCTGCTGCAGCTTTTACAAAAGCTTCTCCCAAAATACCAGTTCCGCCTGTGATGACAATCACTTTACCTGAAAGACTGAATAATGATCCTGTTGCTTGCATCGTCGTTAGTTTTACCGGCATATGATAATTCCGGATGTATTATAAAAATAGATACTAATGCTTACCTGATAAAGAATTCGTTAAGAAAAAAGCTATTACAACGTTTGAAATAAAGTTATCGTTCCAAGTTACCTGCTAAATGAAAAAAGCCAATGATACGTTGAATATTTTCTATTGCCGGAGCGGATAAGAAATTTGTCTGGCCCAACGCGATCATCAAAGCTGGTAAAGTAATTATTTGGAATGAAAGTGTGCCGAATCCTGTTGCAGTGAGGGATGCCCGGGCCGATGATCCCGAAAGCGTTAATCTATACAATAAAAGCGGGTTCAACTATGATGAATCCAAAGCGAATCCTTACTTTTTTAAGCACGCAAATAGCTGATGGTTTTGTAGGAAGTATGTACACGATGTATGCAACTTCTAATGGAAAATCTTCCAATTCAAAAGCTCTTTATGATTGGTTTGAGTGCAGGAGTGAAGGAGTGAAGATAATTACTAGATACTGAATACTATTGTTCATTTTGACCTAATTTTTCTAGCACTCCTGAATTAACTCGTCTTCTACCGGATAACTCATTTTTTTTGCTTTGATTAAATAGCCTTAATAAGATATACTCAGTATTAGCTTTCAGTAGTTTTCTTGTTACTGTACCACAGATATTTTTTCGGGTGGTTTCGATAATTTTTTTTATCAGTCATCAGACCGCTTTTGTTATGATAAAATCTATGCAGTCAGAAAAGTAATCAGCATATTCTTTTAAATGCACATTGCAGGTATTATATGCTCCAAAAAATAAACTATCCAAACGTAAATTAAGAATTTCTTCACCTTTAAATACGCTACAGACAATCATATAGTGCAACCATTTAAAAAATTATCAATTATCAACTATCAATTATCCATTCTGATTAAAACTGCAAAAGAAAAGCAGTTCCTTCACCCTCCGCCGTTTGAACCTGTATGTTCCCTTTATGCAACAGCATGATTTGTTTGCACAGGCTCAAACCAATACCACTGCCGCTTTTCTTTGTACTGAAAAATGGAATGAATATTTTATCCAGCAACTCAGGTGCCATGCCATGGCCATTATCAGCAATGCGGATCACAGTTTTGTTCTTTGGCGTTATATAGGCTGACAAAATTATTTTGGGTGATGCAATATCTTTCACTGCTTCCATTGCATTTACCACGAGATTGATCAATACCTGTTCGATCAGTGTGGTATCAATTTCGAGCTCCAGGTCCGTATCTTTTAAAATGGTTTCAAGATCGATGTTTTTCTGTTCAAGTGTGGGCTGCATCAGGTGCAATATGTTGCCGAACAATTCACGCACGTGAACTTTATTTAAGTTCAAGGTTGTAATCTTATTCAGGCTGCGGTAGGTTTCTGCAAATTTCAACAGACCTTCACTTCTTCTTTTAATGGTATCAATACCGAGTTCAAGATCATCGAGCGAACCTGTTTGATTGTTCAATGGATCCGCTGCCTGTTTTAGACGGTGCTTCAAAGTCTCAGCCAGCGAGGATATCGGCGCGATTGAATTCATGATCTCATGTGTCATCACACTCAGTAATTTCTGCCATGCTTTGGCTTCTGTTTCATCCAATGCTTCATTCACATTTTGAAAAGCAACCAGTTTATATATTTTACCATCGGTTTGAAATGCTGTGACGGACAATAATAATTTTACGGATAATTTTTCCATACGTGTTGCCGCAATGCGACTGTCACCTGGTTTTAATGCAAGAATATCGCGGTATAATTCTGCATCTCTTCTTTCCAGCGAATGAATTGTTTTTAAATAGGGCAGTTGCAACATTCTTTTTAAAGATTCATTCATCCACACTACTTCTCCCGTCTCCACTTCAAAAGAAAGTATGCCCGTATCCACCAGTTCCAGTATTTTCTGCAGGTATTGATATTGCGTTTCTCTTTCTTTGCTGATCACTTTAAAAGTGCTGTTGATCTCATTGAATCCTTCCCGCAAAGATTGGAGTTCTACAGGTGCATGCTTTACATCGAAGTATCGGGAAAAGTCACGGTAATGAACGGACTCAACAAATTCATCCAGTTCATCATGTGCTTTACGTTGCTGTTTAAAAAGATCAACCACCTGAAAAATAATAATGGGTACAACGATCAAAAGGTAAACATACCATTGTTTTACCAGCAGCATTGACGCTGCAGACATTGTCACAAAAAGCAGCAGGATCCTCCATAAAACGCGCCACTCATATTTTTTCATCAGCTTTTTAAATTATAGAATATAGAGAGTTTTATTTTTATAACTGCAATCAATG
The DNA here is from genome assembly GCA_040003235.1 of Ferruginibacter sp. Taxonomy (GTDB): domain Bacteria; phylum Bacteroidota; class Bacteroidia; order Chitinophagales; family Chitinophagaceae; genus Ferruginibacter. The sequence continues at coordinate 45,780 of JBDUCW010000003.1, forward strand.
TTAAACGGAAATGATTTTTTACTTACGACTTATCACTTAAAAACTTACAACTTAAATATCATACTTGCTCAACCTTCTGTAAAGAGCTGTTCTCGTCAATCCTAATTCTTTTGCAGCCTTTGTAATATTGCCGTTGTGTTTTTCTATTACTTTAAGAATGGTATTTTTTTCGATCGAACTCAGCTTCAATTCTGCAGGTTCATTGTCTGCCACTGCATTCATTTCAATGGGAGAGAAGAGCAGGTCTGAAGCCTGCAAAAGTTCTTCATCTGCCATGATCACCGCTCTTTCAATTGTATACTGCAGTTCGCGTACATTGCCCGGATAATGATAGCTGAGTAATTTTTCAGAAGCTTTTTTATCAAACTCCGGCATTGGCTTCATGTATTTGTTGCTGTATACTCTTGCAAAGTGTTTAGCCAGCAGAATAATATCGTTGCCACGTTTGCGCAAAGGCGGCATTAATATTTCAACCGTGTTGATGCGGTAGATAAGATCTTTCCGGAAACGATTCTCATTCGCTAATTCTGTCAAAGGCACGTTGGTAGCGCAGATCAGCCGGATGTCGATTGGAATTGCTTCATTGCTGCCAAGCCTTGTTACCTGCCGGTTCTGTAATACACTCAGTAATTTAATCTGCTGCTGCAAAGAAATATTTCCGATCTCATCCAAAAACAAAGTGCCGCCATGTGCCATTTCAAAACGGCCTGCGCGGTCTTCTCTCGCATCGGTATAAGCTCCTTTTTTATGTCCGAATAATTCACTTTCAAATAAAGATTCTGTCAGCGCACCTACATCTACTTTAACAAATGGTTTGTCGGCACGCAGCGATTGATCGTGTATGGCTTTTGCAATAAGATCTTTTCCTGTACCGTTCTCCCCAAGTACTAAAATATTTGCCTCAGTTGGTCCGATCTTTTCGATCTTTAAAAATATTTCTTCCATGATTGGCGATTCACCGATCATTTCTTTGGTTGCAATGGCATTGGTACTGAGATAGGAAGAACTGCCGCCCTTATTTTGTTTTCGTTTGCCGGCTTCTTTAATAATGTCCAGTAGTTTTTCATTGTGCCATGGTTTTACTACAAAATCCGTAGCACCTTCTTTTAATGAACGCACGGCAAGATCAATCGCGCCATAGGCAGTGATCATGATCACGGCTGCATCCGATCTTGATTTTTTTATTTCATTCAGCCAGAAAAAACCTTCATTACCTGTATTGATGGAACTGGTGAAATTCATATCCAGCAGGATCACGTCGTAATTATTTTTTGCCAGCAATGACCGCAGGTTCTCAGGATTTTTTTCTGTTGTAACTTCTTTTACTTCCGGTTTCAGTAAAAGCCTTACGGCAGTGAGTACATCAGGATCATCATCAACCACCAGTATAGAACAGTTTTTAAGCGACATATAATTTTAAGTTCAGCTGATACTACTGCAATGATACCACAAATACAAAATGATGGCAATTAATTATTTAAAAAAAAGTAGCTGGAAAGGACTGTATCAAAAGCGGACAGTTGCTGTACCGGAAACGAACAACATCCTGCGAACATATTTTATAAACAGCTGAAAAGCAGGGTAGTTATATTCTGGCATATTCTTAACTAAATAACGCATCATTCATTCCTGTATGGTAAAAATGTTCTTGCAGGAAGATCACGATTCTAAAAAATATCAAGGTGGATAGAGTTATTAAAAAAAGTAAATGGAACAGGAAGCGGATCCTTACAATTGCAGGGATAACCGGGCTTGTTGTATTGATCGCGCTAAGTTATTATTACACATCCGGCAAAAGTAAACTGGCGGTAGATGTAGAAAGAATGACCATCAGCGAAGTAAAGAAAGGGCCGTTCCAGGAATTTATTCCGGTGAATGGGATCGTGTTGCCTGTAACGACTATTTATCTTGATGCAGTAGAGGGCGGACGTGTAGAAGATAAATATGTAGATGATGGCGCTATGATGAAAAAAGGTGAACCCATTCTTCGTCTTTCCAATACTGATCTGGAATTAAGTCTTGTTAACCAGGAAACATCTGTTTATAATTTACTAACGCAGATGCAGATCTCGCAGAATGCTGCCAAACAGAATACGATTTCGAAACTGACGCAGATGACGGATGTGGACAATGCCTTGAAAGAATCTGAACGTGTATATAAACTGAATAAAAGTTTATATGAACAGAAAGTGATCGGCTTACAGGAATTCAAACAGTCTGAAAATAATTATAATTACCAACTGCAGAAAAAGAAACTCGGACAACAGATCTTAAAAGAAGATACCATTTCTGCCAACCAGGAAACCAACCAGGCCAGGCAGTCTTATGCAAGAACACAAAATGCATTGGGCGTAATGCGTAAGAAGGTAGGCGACCTTGTTGTGCGTGCTCCCGTTGACGGACAACTGACCTCACTCGATGCAGAGATCGGTCAATCGAAAAACAAAGGCGAACGGCTCGGACAGATCGATGTCATGAGTGGTTTTAAAGTCCGCGTTGATATTGACGAACATTATCTGCAGCGCATATTCACTGATCTTGTCGGAGAATGTACCATTGGTGCGAAAAATTATAAACTCGTCATTAAAAAAGTATTTACACAGGTGACCGGTGGAAAGTTCCAGGTGGATATGGAATTTAAGGATAGTGTTCCTTCAGGAATTCGCCGCGGACAAACTTTGCAGATCAAACTCGCGTTGAGTGAAGAAATACAGACACTGCTGTTGCCGAAGGGCGGATTTTTTCAACAGACCGGCGGCAACTGGATCTTCAAACTTTCAGAAAACGGAACGACTGCTTATAAGGTAGATATACAGCTCGGTCTTCAGAGCCCGGATTATTTCGAAGTATTGCAAGGTTTGAAACCTGGTGATAAAGTGGTGACGTCGAGTTATGAAAACTATGGAACGATGCAGGAGCTTATTTTGAAAAAGTGATGATAGATAATTGCTAAGGGATAATTGATATTTGATAATTCCTGCGGTCTATCGAGTAGGAATTAATTAGTTGATTACAAATATGAATTTAAATAAATAAAATGCCATGAAAAGAAAAATATTTTACGCATTTGTGTTGACCTGCTGTCTGAGTATTATTTCTATTGCAGGACCATACCATCAAACCTGTTCGAAAGGGAATTGTGCTGCAATGATTAATTTGAAAAAAGATAATGTTAGTGTAAACAAAGTAATGGCAGATGAGATGGACATAACGCCCGGATTAATCACCATTCCAGTCACATTATAAATCAAAACGGCGTAGAAAAAAATCCCGTCTTGCCGCCTTACCGTCAAAAACAAAAATCAATGATAAAGATTACGAATCTCGAAAAAATTTACAGAACAGAAGATGTTGAGACTGTTGCGCTGAATAAATTGTCTTTTGAAGTGAAAGAAGGTGAATTCGTAGCCGTGATGGGACCATCAGGTTGCGGCAAATCCACTTTATTGAATATTGTTGGATTACTGGACGATCCGGATGCAGGCAGTTTTTTATTCAATGGAATTGAAATTGCCGGGTTCAATGAACGCAAAAGGGCAGATCTGCGCAAACACAATATCGGCTTCGTTTTCCAGAGCTTTAACCTGATTGATGAACTGACCGTTTTTGAAAATGTTGAATTGCCTTTGATTTATACCGGTGTTAAAACTGCAGAAAGAAAACAGCGTGTTGAAGTGGTACTCGATAAGATGCAGATCATGCACCGGCGCAATCATTATCCTCAGCAATTATCCGGCGGACAACAGCAACGTGTGGCCGTAGCAAGAGCGGTGGTCAACAATCCTAAACTCATACTGGCGGATGAACCAACAGGAAATCTTGATTCAAGCAATGGCAGTGAAGTAATGCAGCTGCTCACAGACCTTAATGAACAGGGCACCACCATCATCATGGTTACACACAGTGAGCATGATTCACGTTACAGTCACCGCATCATCCGCATGCTGGATGGACAGGCAGTGATGGAGAATATTATGGTGTAAAGGGAATGGATAATGGATAATTGATAATTTTTTTGAGTTCGGTTCTGCGTTATTTATTTGACTGTAAAAAGATGAAAGGGTTCTTGATTATAATTAAAGTATAGCCATGATTTTTATAATTAAGAAAAATAATCAATACGGATAATAGTCTAAGTATTGAATATACTTCGGATTAAAAGAATTATTAATTTTTAATTCTTAATTAAAAAAAAGCCATGTTAAAGAATTATTTCAAAATCGCCTGGCGCAATTTATGGAAGAATAAGATTTTTTCTTTCATCAATATCTTCGGACTGGCTGTGGGGTTTGCCTGTTGCCTGATGATCAGTGGATTTTTATCTGATGAATTGAATTACGATCATTTTCCTGCAAATGCAAAAGATATTTACCGCGTTGAAATAAGCACAGAGAATAAAGATTTTTATTCATTCGTTGATGTGGCCGTTGGTGCCGGAATGAAAAATGCATACCAGGAAGTAACGGATTTTACCAGACTCAACAACTGGAAAAATGTTTTTGTGAAATATAATGACGAACAGTTTAAAGAGGCAGCGATCGGTGTTGTTGATCCCAATTTTTTCCATTTCTTCTCTATCCCGCTGCAGCAGGGCGATGTAGCTAAGGCATTAAAAGAACCTCACAGTGTGGTTTTATCTGAGTCAACTGCCAAAAAATATTTTGGTACTGAAAATCCTGTTGGTAAATTTTTGGTCATTAATAACAGACCCAATCCTTATAAGGTTACGGGAATACTTGGTAAATTACCAGGTAAGCTTCATTTTGATTTTGATATTTACATGGGTCTTAAGACTGATTCAGCCCTGCAAACCTGGAGCAATGTCGGCAATTATACTTACCTGCAATTGAAACCCGGTACCGATCCCAAAAAACTTGAAGCCAGATTTCCGGAGCTCGTTGCCAAATATGTTGTTCCTGAAGTGCAGCATGATATGGGCGTTAGTCTTGCGGAAGCGCAAAAGTCTGTAAACAGTTTTGTTTTTTATCTGAAACCTATAACAGATATTCATTTATATTCTGCCAATAAAGAAGAACTGCAGGCAAACGGCAGTATTAAATACGTTTATATTTTTGCAGCGCTGGCTGTTTTTATTATTCTGCTGGCAGGCGTGAATTTTACCAATCTTTCTACAGCCGCATCTATCAAGCGTTCCAAAGAAGTGGGCATACGTAAAGTAATGGGCTCTGCTAAAAAACAGTTGGTGATACAGTTCCTTGCAGAATCATTATTGCTGACAGCATTCGCATTCCTGCTTGCCTTGTTTTTTGTTTACCTGGCACTTCCTTATTTCAATAATTTATCAGGCAAAGAACTTTCTTTCAGCGCTTTTATGAATTATAAATGGCTGATCGCGGAACTTACTTTTGCAGCAATGGTTGGAATTTTTGCAGGCATCTATCCGGCTTTCTTCCTTTCGTCTTTTAATATTACCGGAATACTCAAAAGAAAAAATAACGCTGCAACTCAGGGCACACGCGGCTTACGAGGTGGTCTTGTCGTTTTTCAGTTTGCGGTTTCCATTTCACTTATTATCTGTACGGTCATTGTCTATCAGCAATTGCATTTCATGCAGAACAAAGAATTAGGTTTCGACAAAGCACAGGTGCTGATTATTAACGATACTTATTTAATGGGGAAGGATCAGATTGCATTTAAACAACAGCTACAGCAGGATAGCCGTGTGATAAACGCCAGCCTTTCGAGAGATGTGCCGGTAGCGTCACCGGTTCTGGATGGCACACAGGCTTTCGCAAAAGAACACCTGGATAATGAAACCAAATCTGAGATTCATATCAATAAGTATCATGTTGATGAGGCTTACCTCAAAACAATGGGCATGCAATTATTAAAGGGGAGAAATTTTTCTCCGGACTTCTCAACAGATTCGGCCGCTGTTATTGTAAATGAAACCGCGGTAAAGGAATTCGGTATCAGTGGAGATCCCATCGGTAAAAGTATTGTGTGCTCCGGGCAAAAAGAATATAATATCATCGCGGTGGTAAAAGATTTTCATTATACTTCTGTCAAAGAAAAGATAGCACCACTGGTAATGATGCTTGGCAATAATGGCGGTAGTATACTGCTGAAAGTCAAGACAGGCAACATTGAACCCTTACTCTCATCCATCCGGTCGCAATGGAATAGTTACAATGCCAAGGGACCTTTTTCTTACAGTTTTGCAGATGATCGTTTTGCAGCAGTGTACCGTAATGAAATGCGCACCGGCCAGATATTTACTTTGTTTGCCCTGATCTCTATCATTATTGCTGCCCTCGGTTTATTTGGATTGTCTGCATTCTCAACAGCGCAGCGTACAAAAGAGATCGGTGTAAGGAAAGTGTTGGGCGCTAAGGTTAGCCAGGTTATATTAATGCTCTCGAAAGAATTTATGTACATGGTATTAATTGCATTTGTGATAGCGGTTCCGGTTACCTGGTTTGCGATGCACCGCTGGCTGGAAGAATTTGCTTATCGTATTAACATTAGCTGGATAACATTTATTCTTTCAGGTTGTATTGCGATGCTGATTGCTTTTATAACGGTTGGCTTCCAGGCATTGAAAGCTGCAGTAGCTAACCCGGTCAGGAGTTTAAGAAGCGAGTAGTTCGGGAATTAAGAGTTAAGAATTAATATCACCAATTTAAAATTACAGTTATGACTAAAAATATTTCAATCCTGCAAATAGTAAGCAGAAGTTGCCAATTTAAAAAACTCATAACTCATAACTCATAACTTATAACTCATAATTCATAATTTTCAAAGCCGTGATAAAAAATTATTTTAAAATAGCGTTCCGCAATATCATACGCCACAAAGGTTATGCAGCCATTAACGTAACGGGCCTGGCAGTGGGCATTGCAGCCTGCCTGTTATTATTTCTTGTGGTCAGGTATGAAACGGGTTATGATGAATCGCAACCCAATTATAATAAGATCTACCATGTGGTGACGCAGGATAAATTTTCAGATGGAATTACTTACAATTCCGGAATACCCAATCCTGCACTGGAAGCATTGCGGCTGAAAATGCCGGATGTTCAGTTTGCGGCCATCAATTCAGTTTATGGGAGCCAGATTACTGTTGGCGGAACAGATGCCAACCATTTCAGCGATAAAAAATTCATTGAACAGACCGGTATCTTTTTTTGTGAGCCGCAATTTTTTCAATTGTTCAGTTATCACTGGCTCAGCGGTACTGCAGATGTATTGAAAGAACCAAACACGGTGGTACTTTCTAAAAAAATTGCAGAAAAATATTTCAATAACTGGCAGGATGCTGTCGGGAAATTTGTAAAACTGGACAACGCTGTTGTATTAAAAGTGGCAGCTGTGCTGGATGATATATCCGAACATTCAGATTTTCCATTGGCAGTACTTGTTTCATTCGAGACACTGAAAAAAAACGGGGATGCTTATAATTACAATGCAAATAACTGGGGTGGCACTTCCAGTAATTTCCAGGTCTTTGCTTTGTTGCAGGATAAATCTGCCGCAGATAACGTCAACCGGCAGCTGCTGGATTTCAGCAAAGAACGTTATTCTTCAAAGGTCTCCGGGTCATCTGTAAAAACAAATTTTATTGAACCGCTGAGCAATCTTCATTTCGATAACCGCTTTGATACTTTTGGTAATCATGTCACCAGCCGTTCAACTTTATGGACGCTGTCGCTCATTGGTTTGTTCATCATCATCATGGCCTGTATCAACTTTATTAACTTGTCTACTGCTCAGGCAGTAGGGCGCTCCAAAGAAGTCGGCATCCGGAAAGTGTTGGGCAGCAGTCGTCAGCAACTTTTTATGCAGGTAATGGGTGAAACAGGATTGGTGGTGATTATATCAAGTCTTGTTGCCATCGGCATTGCCGCAGTTTGTCTTCCTTTTATAAAACATATTGCTTCCATTAATGAACAGCTCAGTCTGTTGAATGTTCAAACCATTTTATTCATGCTGGCAATAATAGGGATCGTGACTTTGTTTGCCGGATTATATCCATCCCTGATCCTGTCGGGATTCAAGCCAGCACTTGCTTTGAAGAACAAGATGACTTCTGCCAAAGTTGGTGGCATCTCTTTAAGAAGGGGATTGGTGGTGATGCAATTTGCTATTTCGCAGATACTCATCATCGGAACCATTGTTGCAATCAGCCAGATGAATTTTGTACATCACGCAGATCTTGGTTTTAATAAAGAAGCAGTTTTATTGCTTTCCGGAAATCCAGACAGCAGTGTGATTGCAAAACAAAATGCATTCAAAGAAAAATTATTGCAGATTCCAGATGTGCAGGCGGTTAGTTTTAATACCGATGCACCTTCATCTGATAATAACTGGAGTACCAATTTTGCATTCGATCATAAAGACGATGAAAAATATCAGCTGTCGATGAAATTCGGTGACGAAGATTACTTTAAAACATTTGGTTTGCAGTTACTTGCCGGAAAAGTATTTGGTAAAAGTGATACGATCCATGAAGTGGTGATCAACGAAACGTTATTGGGAAAACTGGGTTTAAAAAATCCGCAGGATGCAATAGGAAAAGATATCCGCCTCGGCAGAGGCGGGTGGAAACAAGTGGTGGGGGTTGTGAAAGATTTCAAAACAAATTCATTGAGGCAGTCGATCAAGCCTTTATTGATGGCGCAGAACAGTAAATACTACGGACTTACTGCTATTAAACTGCGTTCATCGAATATTCAGCAAACGCAGGCTGCTATTGAATCAGCGTGGAATGGATTTTTTCCTGAATATGCTTACAGCAGTTCTTTCATGGAAGAGAACATTAATAAATTTTATGAACAGGAGAACCAGTTGTCACTGCTCTATAAAATATTTGCATTCCTGGCATTGCTGATCTCGAGTCTAGGATTATACGGACTGGTCTCTTTTATGGCAGTGCAGAAAACAAAGGAAGTGGGCATCAGGAAAGTGCTCGGCGCTTCCGCAGGGAATATTGTATACCTGTTTTCGAAAGAATTTACCATACTCATTTCAATTGCATTTTTGATTGCAGCCCCGCTTGCTTATTTTATGATGAACAGCTGGCTGCAGGACTTTGTATATCGTATTAAATTGGGCGTTTGGGTTTTTGTAATGGCAGTGTTTATTTCTGTGATAATAGCATGGATAACGGTTGGGTATAAAGCGGTGAAAGCTGCAGTGGCTAATCCGGTTAAAAGTCTTAGAAGTGAATAGAGCTAAGAATTAAGAGTTAAATCAGCAATTTAAAATTACAGTTATGGCTAAAAATATTTCAATCATTGCAATCCTGCAAACGTTAAACAGAAATTGCGAATTTAAAAGCCTCATAACTTACCTCATAATTCTAAACTCATAGATCATCATGCTAAAGAATTATTTTCAACTCTTATTTAAGAATCTCCGGAAACAGAAATTGTTTTCCCTGATCAATATTCTTGGATTGACAGTGGGCATAACCTGTTGCCTGATGATATTTCTTTTCATTAAACATGAATTGAGTTATGATGATTTTCATACAAAAGGAAAAAATATTTATCGTGTGGTGAGGATTGCTGCGTTGGATAAAACCGGCGATAAGCAAGACATCGCCTGGGTTTCCGGTCCTTATGCAAAAGCATTACTTAATGATTATCCTTATGCAATTCAGAAAGCAGTGCGTGTAATGCCGGATAATGATCTGTTTACTTACAACAATGTTTCTTTTAATGAAAAGAGGGTTTATCTAGCTGACAGTAATTTCTTTCAGTTGTTCGATTTCAGTTTGATAAAAGGAAATGCTGCTACTGCATTGAATGACCCGTTGAGCATTATATTAACTGCTTCTACTGCAAAAAAATATTTTGGTGACAATGATCCGATGGGTAAAGTGGTAGAGATGAATAAAAAACTACTATTAAAGGTTACAGGTATCGCAGCGGATATGCCTTCTAATTCACATCTCAATTTTGACATTCTCGTGCCATTGTCCAATTTTAAATATTTTGATTCGACAAAATCATTTCCTAACAACGGCATGTTTACTTACGTCCAATTGAATCCTAAAACAGATCCTAAACAATTGGTAAGCCAGTTCCCAAAGTTTATGGAAAAATACATGGGGCAATATTTTAAGAAGAACGGATTTAAAATGGATCTTGGTCTCGAGCCTTTGAAAGATATCTATTTTAAAGACCTGCGTTTTGATAACATAAAACATGGTAATAAAAAAACAATTTTTATTTTCATGTCGATTGCAATACTAATACTCATCATCGCCTGTATAAATTTTATGAACCTTGCAACAGCAAGGGCTACAGACCGTTCCAAAGAAGTTGGATTGAGAAAAGTATTAGGTGCTGTAAAAGGACAACTGGTTGCACAGTTTATTCTGGAATCCTTTTTATATGCAATTTTATCATCACTACTTGCACTGATCTTATTGCAATTTATGATGCCTCTTTATACAAATATTCTTGGCTATAAACTGGATGCTTACTGGACTGATCCAATGTTGTATGTTTTTATACTCGCAATTATTTTAATCATTGGTTTTATTGCCGGTATTTATCCTGCTTTATTGCTTTCGTCTTTTTCGCCGATTGAATCTTTAAAAGGGAAATTACGTGTTGGCAGGAATGGTGCTTTCTTCAGAAAAGCTCTGGTTGTTTTCCAATTCAGCATTTCGGTGTTACTGATCATCAGCATTACTATTATCAGCAGCCAGATGAGTTATGTAAGAAACACAGATCTTGGGTTTAATAAAGAACAATCGATGCTGGTAAGAATTGATAATAATGATTTTTACAAACAAAAAGAACATTTTAAAGCTATGGTCGAAAGTGATCCTGCAGTGATGAATGTTTCTTTGATGTCCGGCGAACCTGGAGGTTTTCATGATGTACATAGTTTTGAAACAGAAGCGAAGCCTGGTGAAAAATTAATGCTCAGCACAGAATTTTGTGACTTTCAATTTGTGCAATCACTGGGATTAAAAATTATTGCAGGTAGGGATTTTTCTGCAGCTTATCCAACAGACTCATTGCATGCTGTACTGATCAACCGTTCTGCAGCGGCCAAACTTGGTTACACACCTGAACAGGCTGTTGGTAAGTGGATAAGAAATGTAACACGCGATAGTTTGCAAAGGAACATCGTTGGAGTAATAGAGGATTTTCATTTCGGTTCATTGAAAGAACAGATTGAACCGATGGTATTTTCCGGCGGCGATGATATGCGTTTAGCATTGATCCGTTTAAAGCCGGGCGATCATCTACCTTCCGTTATTGAAAAAATAAAAAACGCTTACGCTGCATCAGTGCCTGGTTATCCTTTTGAATATGAATTTTTAGATGATGATTTTAATCAGCACTATAAAGACGATATCAAACAGGGAACTATCTTAAGCATCTTTTCTGCCATCGCTATTTTTATAGCCTGTCTTGGATTGTTTGGACTTGCATCTTACACCGCCGTTAAAAGGACCAAGGAGATCGGCGTACGAAAAGTATTGGGTTCATCCATACAGAATATTGTTTTGCTCTTGTCTAAAGACTTGCTGAAACCTGTGCTGTTGGGTACTTTCATTGCAGTACCTGCCGGATATGTTTTAATGAATAAATGGTTACAGGGTTTTGCTTACCGTATCAATATTCAATGGTGGATGTTTTTTTTGTCGGCAATGATTGCAGTTTTGATCGCATTGATAACAGTCAGTTTCCAGGCAGTTAAAGCGGCGCTGGTAAATCCGACGAAAAGTCTCAGAACTGAATGAGCCGGCGTTAAGAGTTAAGAATTGAGAATTAAGATTGCTAATTTAAAATTACAATTATGACTAAAAATATTTCAATCATTACAATCCTGCAACTGATAAACGGAAGTTGCGAATTTGAAAAACTCCTAACTTATAATTCTTAACTCATAATTTAAAAATCGTGTTAAAGAACTATTTCAAAATCGCTTTTCGCAATCTTCAACGCAATAAAGTATTTGCAGCAATAAATATTCTCGGCCTTACAGTGGGCATGGCGAGTGCCATTCTTATTCTGTTATGGGTGCAGGATGAATTGGGGTATGATCGTTTCTATGATAAGACCGACCGGCTTTACCTGATGTATAACCGCGACAAAGTGGGCGATGGGAATGTTCATTCCTGGAATTCTACACCCAAAGTCATGGCTGCTACTTTAAAAAAAGATTATCCTGAAGTAGAAAATGTTACCCGGTTCAATAATATTACTTTTTTACTCACGTCAGGCGAAAAAAAATTAAATGTGCGTGGTGCTTTTGCTGACAGCGGTTATTTAAAGATGTTCAGTTTCCCTTTTGTGAAAGGTAACGCAGAACAGGCGCTTTCAGGAATTGATAATATTGTCGTGACTGAAAAACTTGCGAAGAAATTGTTTGGCAATGAAGATGCTGTAGGTAAGATCATTCGGGTTGACAGCAACGCCAACTTTACTGTATCAGCCGTATTAAAAGATCTTCCGGGCAATACTTTTTTCCAGTTCGAATATTTATTGCCCTGTGCCTTTATGAAAAAGTTGAATTGGGAAGATGATAACTGGGCTAATAATTCAATAAAAACTTTTGTACTGTTGAAGCCCGGTGTAAGCCATGCTGCATTTGATGCCAAGGTTGCAACAGTAACGAGTAGCCATTCCAAAGAAACCTCGCAGGTGTTTTCGCAAAATATAGGCAGGCTGCATTTGTATTCAAAGGATGATAACGGCAAACTTGTTGGTGGCCAGATTGAAACCGTTCAACTCTTTGCGATCATTGCTGCATTTATTTTATTGATCGCCTGTATCAATTTCATGAACCTTTCTACTGCAAGAAGCGAAAAGCGTGCAAAGGAAGTGGGGATCCGTAAAGTAGCCGGTGCATACCGGAGCAGTTTGATTGCGCAATTTATCGGCGAAAGTATTTTGCTTTCATTGATCGCTTTTGTTGTGGCGCTTTTTGTAGTACAAATAAGTCTGCAGGGATTTAATTCATTAACCGGAAAAACATTGTCAATTGAATATAACAATCTCATGTTTTGGATATTTTCGATTGGCTTCGTCTTATTCACAGGTTTTGTTGCGGGCAGTTACCCTGCGTTTTACCTGTCTTCTTTTGCCCCGGTAAAAGTATTGAAAGGTACATTCAAACGTACCAACGCATTGGTAACACCGAGGAAAGTATTGGTAATAGTGCAGTTTTCTTTTGCCATTATTCTTATCATCAGTACTATTATTATAGAACACCAGATCCGTTATGGACAGAGCAGGGACACAGGATACGACCGGCAAAATCTGGTGTATGCTTTTATGCAGGGCGATGCAGATAAAAATTATCAACTGATCAAACAGGAATTATTGAGTAGTGGGGTAGCGCTTTCCGTTACTAAATCTGCAAACCCGGTTACACAAAGGTGGGGAGACAGTTGGGGTTTCACATGGCAGGGAAGTACAGAAGCTGATAAAAAAATTGATTTTGTACGTTGCGGAGCTGATGCCGACTTTGTAAAAACAATGGGAGTGCAACTGGTGGAAGGAAGAGATATAGATATTTACAATTATCCCTCAGATACAGCGGCAATATTGCTGAATGAAACTGCTGTGAAATCAATGAGATTAAAAGATCCTGTTGGCCAGATCGTAAAAGACAATAGCAATACCCTTCATGTGGTGGGAGTGATAAAAGACTTTGTCATTGAATCTCCATTTGAAAAAAGAGTGAACCCGATGATGGTCATTGGACCTTCTGTAGATTTTTTCCAGGTGATGCATTTTAAAATGAATCCGGCAAATGCAACAGCAGTCAATATTTCCAAAGCGGAAGCCATTTTTAAAAAATACAATCCACAGTATCCTTTCGAGTATGTTTTTGCAAATGAATCTTATGCAAATAAATTCAAAGAACAACTACGGACAGGCAGGCTCGGAACATTGTTCGCAGGCCTTACCATATTTATTTCCTGCCTTGGCTTATTCGGTCTTGCTACTTATATGGCAGAAACACGCATTAAAGAAATTGGTGTCCGTAAAGTTTTGGGTGCCGGTATGGGCAGTATTACCGGACTGCTTTCAAAGGATTTTTTAAAACTGGTGATCATTGCATTTCTGATAGCATCGCCTGTTGCATGGTTGGCCATGAACAGCTGGCTGCAGAATTATACGTATCATATTAATATTGAGTGGTGGGTATTTGCGATTGCCGGTCTATTATCTGTGCTGATCGCATTTGCTACAGTAAGTTATCAGGCCATCAAAGCCGCAGTTGCGAATCCGGTGAAGAGTTTGAGAACGGAGTGATGGCTAAGAACTAAAAATTAAAAATTAAGAATTCCTTCAAGATTATATAAGGCATTAACAGAAAACAAGCTTATAACGTAAAACATAAAACTTTCTTCATGATCAAAAGCTTCATAAAAACCGCGTTTCGGAATTTTTGGAAACAGAAATTATTCTCGGGCATTAATATGCTTGGACTATCGATCGGTATCAGTGCGGCATTGGTAATTTATTTATTGGTGCAATATGAATTCAGCTTTGATACTTTTCACAAAGATGGCGACAGGATTTACCGGATAGTTTCCGAATTCAAGGGTGATGAAGGCTATGAAGGAAATTCAGGTGTTCCAATACCCGTTGGTACAGTAGCAAAAAATCAAATAAATGGCGTAGAAACTGCTACTGAATTTTACCGCGCTTATAATACAAGGGTTTCAATTACAAATACAACTGGTTCTCCGGCAATTTACAGAAAGCGGGAAGACATTGTATTTGCAGATGATACTTACTTCAAATTATTTAATTATGACTGGATTGCCGGCAGTCCTGTTAACGCATTAGGCACTTCCAACCAGGTGGTACTTTCTGAGAGCAGAGCGAAGGTTTACTTTAATGAACAGGATCTTTCGAAAGTTATTGGCCGCCAGATTATTTATGATGATACAATCGTAGCGAACGTAACCGGTATTGTCAAAGATTTTTCAAAAGCAACTGATTTTAATTTTAAAGAATTTATTTCGTTTGCTACTGCAGAAGAACATCATCTCCTAGGGAATTATATTTCTGCAGGTTGGAATAGTACCACTTCAGCTTTTCAGGTTTTTGTAAAACTAAAGCCTAACGTCAACAACACAAATGTAGAGTTACAACTTGCCGCCATCAAAAAGCAGCACGATGAGCCTGGATCTCCCGGCACCAGCAGGTATTCTTTACAAAGTTTAACAGACATTCATACCAATCTACGCTTTGATAATTTTGATCAACGCCAGGCGAACAAATCAACGTTGTATGGTCTTCTGGCAGTCGCAGGTTTCCTCTTATTGTTAGGCTGTATCAACTTTATTAATCTCACGACTGCGCAAGCTTCTGAACGTGCAAAAGAAATTGGTATCCGTAAAACAATGGGTAGCAGTAAACGACAATTGATCTTCCAGTTCCTGAGTGAAACATTCGTCATCACTTTAGTAGCAACAATAATTTCATTGGCCATTACGCCATTAGTATTAAAAATGTTTTCCGATTTTCTACCGGCAGCTATCACTTTCAGTGCAGTCGGCCAACCACATGTAATTGTCTTTTTATTATTATTGGTGATTTTTGTAAGTCTGTTCTCCGGCTTCTATCCCGCATTGGTGTTGAGCAGGTTCAGACCCATAGCGATATTAAAAAATAATACCGTTGAAAGGGGTTCCAGGAAATTGTGGATCAGAAAATCTTTAACCATCACACAATTTGTGATCGCTCAATTTTTATTGATAGCCACATTGCTGGTAACAAAACAGATCAGCTTTTCATTACACAAAGAATTGGGTTATAAAAAAGATGCGATTATTACCATCAACTCTCCATTTACTTTTGACAAAAAAATTGCAGAAAGGAAATATGTACTGCTCAGTAAACTTAAAGCAATTCCTGAATTTGAAAAACTGACACTCGCAGGATTGCCGCCCGCTTCTGACGGTACTATGTCTACTTATATCGATTTCAATAATGGTAAAACAAATATTGAAACTGAAGTGGAAATGAAATATGCCGACGTTGATTATTTCAATATATATGACATGAAATTGCTGTCGGGAAAATATCTGCAAAAATCGGATAGCTTGTCGGCGCTGCTCATCAACAATACCTACGCACGAACACTTGGCTTTACAAATCCAAATGATGCGGTTGGTAAAATGTTGAAGAAAGATGACAAGTTGGTATCGATAGCCGGTGTACTTGCTGATTTTAATACGAAGTCAACACATGCCACCATCAAGCCGTTGGCGTTTGCCATCAATGCCGGCAGAGATCAGTTACGCACTTTTCACATTGCATTAAAACCGCAGACTGCAGGAGGCGAAGAGTGGAAAAAGGCGATTGCGAAAGCAGAACTCGCTTTTAAATCTGTTTATCCTGATGACGATTTTGAATACCAGTTTTTCGACGAAAGCATCGCTGCATTTTATAAAACGGAACAGGATATTTCTAAATTATTAAAATGGGCATCGGCGCTTACAATTTTCATCAGCTGTCTCGGCCTATTGGGCCTGGTCATTTATACTACCAATCAACGCACAAAAGAAATCGGTGTCAGAAAAGTATTGGGTGCATCGGTATTACAAATTGTTTCATTGCTATCAAAAGATTTTATTTGGTTAGTACTGATTGCATTTGCTATTGCGGCACCACTTTCATGGTGGGGGATGCACAATTGGCTGAATAATTTTGCATACCGCACCGATGTAAGCTGGTGGCTGTTTGCAGTAACAGGGTTGGGAACACTCCTTATTGCTTTATTGATATTAGGTATGAGAACGATTGGTACGGCAATGAGAAATCCGGTTGAGAGTCTGAGATCTGAGTAAGCATAGCAATTAAAAATTAAAAATGAGGGATGAAGCGTTAATGTTCATTAAAAGAAAAGTATTTCAAACCAAAGGAATTATTAATCATTAATCATTAATTCTTAATTAAAAAAATCGTGTTTAAAAACTACTTTAAAATAGCCTGGCGGAATATCAGTAAAAGAAAGTTTTACGCCTTCCTGAATATTATTGGGCTGGCTACCGGTATTGTCTTCACTTTTTTGATAGGCGCGTATGTATGGCGTGAAGTGCATGTGAATACGCAACTCCGCAACGCGAAGAATCAATATTTTCTGAAAAGCAAATGGAAAGATCCGAATCTTGGAAATGATATCACCACATTAGGGCCCATTTCCAAAAGACTGAAAGAGGATTATCCTTCCCTTATTGCAAATTATTATCGGTGGGATGGTATCACTTCTGTTGTTACAAAAGGAGAAAAGCATTTCAGGGAAAGTATACAACTGGGCGACAGTACTTTGTTTTCGATGTATGGTTTTGGTTTATTGCACGGAGATGTGCGCACCGCACTCAATGAACCATTTTCTGTTGTGATTACCCAGGACATGGCGGAAAAATATTTCGGTAAAACAGATGTAGTGGGCGAAAGTATCGGTATTCAAAGCTTTTCCTCAACACAACATGACTTTATTATCATCGGCGTTCTGAAAGATATTCCTGAGAATTCGGTGATCAGGCTCAATGAGGAGAATGTAAATGAATTTTTTATTCCTACCAATACCTACACTTATTTTCCGCGCAATAGCTTCGAAAATTGGGCAAATTTATTCGTGCCTTCTTATATCGAAGTGAAAGATGGCGTAACAGCAAAAGATCTTGAACAGCCGTTACGGCAACTCGTTGCGCAGAATAGCGTCGATCAATTGACAAAAGATAATCTTACGATAGAACCTGTTCAGCTCACAGAATATTACCTGCAGAAAAATAACGGATATATCAGAAAAATACTGTTCGCTTTATCTTTTACCGGGTTATTCATCCTGCTGATGGCGATCGCTAATTTTGTAAACATTTCTATCAGCAACGCTTCTGTACGCATAAAAGAGATCGGCGTGCGCAAGGTAATGGGCGGTATGAAAAAACAGATTGTCTTTCAATTCCTGGTAGAATCGGTTATTATTGTATTTATTGCTACCGCATTTGCATTGGCAGCTTATCCTTTACTGCAGCCCTTATTTTCACAACTTGTAGGAAAAGATATCCCTGCCTTGTCATCTTTTCCTGTTTATTTTATCGCAATACCCCCTTTACTGGTGATCGTTATAGGCATCGCCGCAGGTCTTTATCCTGCACTTGTATTGTCATCACTGAAATCAGTCGATTCACTCAAAGGAAAATTAAAGAACGTTAAAGAAAAAGTATGGCTGCGAAAATCGCTGGCTGGTTTTCAGTTTGCTGTTGCGTTGATCGTGATGATCTGTGCCTTCATTGTTTCCAGCCAGGTTGGTTATTTTTTCGGAAGAGACCTTGGTTATAATAAAGAATATATAGTATCGTCGCAGGTGCCGCGTAACTGGTCCCCCGCAGGTGTGCGGAACATGGAATATGTGCGCAATGAATTTGCATTATTGCCTGCGGTGAGCGATGTGACACTTTCGTATGAAATACCGAATGGTATGAATGGTGGACAGCCACCGGTTTACAGGGTTGGCACCGATTCTTCCAAAGCCATTGCGATGCAGTCTTTAGCCACAGACGAACATTATTTACAGACATATGAGATACCACTGGCGGCTGGTTCTTTTCTTACTACTGCCGGAGCATTTGATTCTTCAAAAGTAGTGATGAATGAAACAGCGGTAAAGGCACTCGGCTGGAGCGATGCCGCAGCAGCGATCGGTCAGCAGGTGACCATACCAGCTTCCGGTTTTGTGATGACGATCATTGGTATAACAAAAGATTTTCATTTTAATTCGATGGTACAGAAGATACAGCCTTCTATCTTTTTTCATTCACGCCTGACGAACAGCTACCGTTATCTTTCATTCAGAATAAAACCAGGGCAGACCGCCGCAGGGATTGCATCAATAGAAAAAAAATGGGCATCCTTATTACCCGGATCTTCTTTTGAATACCGATTTATGGATGAAGTACTGGAAAAATTATATAAGTCAGAGATACAATTGAAAAAGGCTTCTTACACAGCAACTGTTTTATCACTCGTGATTGTATTACTTGGCATATTAGGACTGGTATCGCTAAATGTACAGAAGCGAACAAAGGAGATCGGCATCCGCAAAGTACTGGGCGCTTCCATTCCTTCGATCATATTTCTTTTTATGAAAGAATTTATTGCCGTCATCCTGGTAGCTGCAGTTATTGCCTGTCCTGTTGCCTGGCTTATGATGCAATCATGGTTAAAAGATTATGCTTACCGGATCACAGCTTCATTCATTCCATTCCTGGCGGCCCTGTTATTGCTTGCGTTCACTACATTATTACTGATCGTACTGCAGACCATGGAAATTGGTTTTTCAAATCCCGTAAAAAGTTTAAGGACAGAGTGAGGGAGTTAATAATTAATAATTAAGAATTTTTTAAAAAAAATACCGTGTTTAAAAACTACTTTAAAATAGCGTGGCGCAATCTGCTGAAAAATAAAACGACTTCCTTTATCAATATTGGTGGTTTGTCCGTTGGACTTGCAGTGGCCATTATTATTATGCTTTGGGTAACGGATGAATACAGCACTGATAAATTTCATAAGCAGCTTCCCTATATATATTCGGTGATGCAAAATGAAAAACAGGAAGGTGAGATTGCTACATTCCAATCTCAACCAGGTCCGTTGGCAGCTGCTTTGCGAACTGCAATACCGGAAATAAAATATGCATCGCGGGTAAGTTATCCGTCTGAGCAACTGATAAAATCGGGGGAGAAAAGTTTATACGAAACCGGCATCTATGCAGAACCGGAATATTTTAATATCATGAGTTTTCCTGCGCTGGAAGGCAATGCTGTAACAGCTCTCCAGGATCCGGGTTCTGTTGTAATAACAGAAACTACTGCAAAAAAAATATTCGGTAATGAAGATGCAATGGGTAAACTCATCACGCATAATAATATTCACAATCTTAAAGTAGGCGCAGTTCTGAAAGATATTCCTGTCAACAGTAATCTGAAGTTTGACATGGTACTGCCTTTCAGTATTTATGAAAAAGAAAACAGCGACTGGATCAATAGATGGGATAACAATTCAATTCTTACCTGGGTTGAATTGAACACAACAGCAAATGCAGCAGCCGTAAATAAAAAAATGACAGCATTATTCCGGAATAAGTCTGGCAGCACCACAGGTGAGATATTTGCCTACCCGCTTTCTGAACTCGCCATGCATGGTAAATTTAAAAATGGTAAACCCGATGGTGGCAGAATTGAAATGCTGACAATGCTCGGGGTACTTGGAACATTTGTATTACTGATTGCCTGCATTAATTTTATGAATCTCAGTACTGCCCGTTCTGAAAGGAGAGCCCGTGAAGTAGGTGTAAGAAAATCACTCGGGGCATCTAAAAAGAATCTTGTTTTTCAATTTCTGAGTGAAGCTTTCCTGATGACATTATTTGCATTGGCAGCAGGTATTATTCTTGCAAAAATTTTATTGCCCGGCTTTAATAACTGGACAGGAAAAAATGTTTCTTTTAATATGCTTAACCCTGGTACCTGGTTGCTGTTAGGCATCATCGGTTTTATAACAGGACTGCTTTCAGGAAGTTATCCTGCTTTTTTCCTGAGTCGCTTTCAACCGGTGAAAGTGCTGAAAGGCAGTATAGCAGTGGGCCGCGGAAGTTCTCTATTTCGCAAAGGATTGGTTACGTTTCAGTTTGTGATCTCAATTTTCCTGATCATCGTTACAATCGTTGTATCCAGACAGGTAAGATATGCGGAGCAAAGACCCATCGGTTACGAACAACATAATCTAATCGAAATACCGGCAAGAGGAGACATGATTGACAAATTTGATCTTGTTAAAACAGGCCTCCTTCAATTGCCGGGTGTTCAATCGGTATCTGCAGGATCGGATGATCTTATTTCTTTTAATGGTTCAACTAACGGCATTGAATGGCCAGGAAAATTGAAGGATCAGGATTTCCCAATTGCCGTAACACGTGTACAATACGAATGGACCAAAACAACGGGACTTAAAATTTTACAGGGCCGCGATTTCAGTCCTGAATATGGCAGTGATACTTTATCCTGTTTAATAAATGAAGCAGCCGTTAAAAAAATGGGTTTGAAAGAACCTGTTGTCGGAACGATGCTGGATAAAAATAAGATCATTGGTGTGCTTGCTGATTTTATGTATAATGATCCGTATACTGCTGCACGGCCATTACTGGCTTTTCTTGATAAGAAAAACACATCGCACTTTTTTGTGCGTTTGCAGGATGGCGAGAAATGGCAAAATAAAATGGGTGAAATAGAAGCCGTTGTCAAACGTTCCAATCCCAATTACCCATTTGAATTTCATTTAACTGAAGAGGCATATGACCGGAAATTCATTGGTCTCCGTTCAGGCGCAGAATTTTCAAGTGTTGTTGGAATACTGGCAATTATCATTTCATGTCTCGGACTTTTTGCATTATCTGCTTTTGTTGCAGAGCGTCGCACAAAAGAAATCGGCATCAGAAAAGTTTTGGGAGCAAGTGCGAAAAGTATCTGGGTTTCACTTTCCAAAGATTTTTTAAAACCGGTGGTGCTCGCATTCATACTGGCATCACCACTGGCGGCATTTGCGATGCAGAAAATGTTACTTGTCATGGAGTATCATATACAATTGTCATGGTGGATGTTTGCAATTGCCGGGCTGGCGGCGGTCATCATTGCGATCATAACAGTCAGCTTCCAGGGGGTGAAAGCAGCAATAGCCAATCCGGTAAAAAGTTTGAGGACAGAGTGAGATTAAAATTAAGAGTTAAGAATTAAGAGTTACTATAATAATCGAAAAAAAGAAATACATGTTACAACTGAAAGGAATTTACAAATGGTACAACAGTGGGGTCAACAGAACTTTTATTTTAAAAGATCTTGATCTCTCTGTAAATGCAGGCGAGTTTGTTTCTATCATGGGGCCTTCGGGATCGGGAAAATCAACGGTACTGAATATTATTGGAATGCTGGATGGCTTTGATGAAGGCCAATACAATTTTCTGCATGAATCCGTTCATAATATGAAAGAGAAACAAAAAGCCGCTTTGTATAAACAGTATATCGGTTTTGTTTTTCAGGCCTATCACCTGATTGATGAACTTACGGTTTATGAAAATATAGAAACGCCCTTGATCTATCAGGATATTAAATCATCAGAACGTAAAGCGATGGTGGCAGATATCCTGGACCGTTTTCAGATCGTTGGGAAAAAAGATCTTTTTCCCGCACAACTATCCGGTGGACAACAGCAACTGGTGGGCATTGCAAGGGCTTTGATTGCGAAACCAAAACTGTTGCTCGCGGATGAACCAACCGGCAATCTCAATTCAAAACAGGGAGAAGAGATCATGCAATTATTCAGACAGCTCAATGAGGAAGGCATGACGATCATCCAGGTAACACACTCAGAAAAAAATGCTTCCTATGGATCAAGAACGATTCATCTCCTCGATGGAATGATTGACAGGAACAGCAATTAGTTAGTAGTAAATAGTAAATAAAGTTTTTAAAGTTAATTATGAAATATTTTTTTTTAGCTGTCTGTTGTATGACAACATCCGGCGTATTCAACAATGCAGTTGCACAAAAGGCAAATGGCAATACACTCAGCCTGAAGCAATGTGTTGAAATTGGAATTCAGAATAATCTTTTGGTAAAACAAAGCAGTTTATCAACTGATGCCGCTAAAATAGACTGGCAGCAATCAAGATTGAATATGCTGCCCGATGCAAATGCAGTTCTTAATCATGGCATCAATAAAGGAAGAAGTATAGATCCTTTTACCAATAGTTACATTAACCAACAGGTCAACTATGCAAGCTATGGAATAGGAAGTGCTGTTCTTTTATTCAATGGCCTTCGTTTGCGAAACAGTGTTCAGCAAACTGAACTTGCTTATGAAGCAACAAAAATGGATGAGCAACAGCAGAAAGATAATCTTACGGTCAATATCATATTGGCTTATTTACAGGTACTCACCAATGAAGACCTGCTGACACAATCTGTAAACCAGGCCGTACTTACGAAGAAGCAGATGGAAAGACTGGAGATCATGAATAAAGAAGGTGCAATTGCTCCGCCATTATTGTACGATCTCAAAGGCCAGTATGCTAATGATCAACTCAGCATCATCAATAATCAAAATGCATTGCAGACTGCCAAACTCAATTTATGCCAGTTGATGAACATTCCTTACGACAAAGATCTAAAAATAGAAAGGCTGGAACCTGCTGAATTTGCAATGTTGTACACAGACAGTCCTGAAACAATACACGCAACTGCATTGAAACAGTTTGCACAGGTGATTGCCGCGGATCTGCGGAAAAAAAGTTCGGAGAAAGCAGTGAAGGTTGCAACCAGTGCATTGTATCCGTCATTGACTTTTAATGTAAATCTGAACAGTAATTATTCCAATGCTGCTTCGCAGGAAATTTTTATTAATACAACGGATGTTACTTCTACAGATTATGTAATTGTAAATGGAAACAATGTTCCTGTTATGCGTAAGCAGAATAATTATGAGTCAAGCAAGATTACTTACGGAAGCCAACTGAATAATAATCTCTTCAGTTCTTTTGGATTAAATCTTTCCATTCCAATCTTTAATGCATTGCAGGCACGCAATCGTATCAAACTTGCAAAAATACAAGTGAAAAATTCAGACCTGATTGAGCAGACCACTAAAACGCAGCTGGGACAAGCGATTGATCAATCATTCATCAACCTCGGCACCGCTGCTGACCGTTATAAAACCTTGCAGGAACAGGTGAATGCATATACTGAATCATTCCACGCCGCTGAAATAAGATTTGCTGCAGGTGTTGGAACTTCTATTGATTATTTAACCGCAAAAAATAATCTCGACCGATCAAATATTGATATTATATCGGCCAGGTATGATTATGTACTCCGTACAAAATTGCTGGATTATTACCAGGGGAAAAAATTGTGGTAATGTTTTTATAATGGAGGGATTTGAATTGAAATAAGGAATAAGGAATATAAAATAAAAAATAAGGAAGTTTGGCGGAAGGCTAATGCATGAGTCTCGCTCTGATTCTTATACTGATCATGTATTTCCTTTCTTATTACTTATTACTTATTTCTTATTACTTATTTCTTTGGTTTGAGATAAAAAAAACAGCGCTTGATCACAAGCGCTGTTTGATTTTATTAAGGTAATATTTTATTGAACGATCACGGTCTGTTTGATCGTTTCACTGTTTGTATTTACAACCAAACGATACACGCCTTTAGTTGCCGTTGCAGGAAGTTGCACCTGTTGTACCTGACTGCCACCATTGTACTGAATATTCTGATCAAGTATCAGCTGGCCATTGTTATTATACAATTTCAACTGAACTTTTCCGGCAGCAAAATTATCCATCTGAAGATTCAGCATTTTATTTTCTACCGGGTTCGGGAAGACAGATAATCCCGGTTTGCTGTCATTCAGTTTAACTTTAATAATGCTGCTGTATTCATAGCTGCCTGTTTTGCTGATAACTTTTATGCGGTAGTAACTTGTACCTGCATATGGATTTGCATCAACAGCAGCATAAACAGATCCGCCGTTTGCTGCAATAGTGGAAACAGTGCTGAAAGAAACTCCATTGGAAGAATGTTCAACCAGGTAACTGGCAGTACTTCCTTCTTCACTGATATTCCATTGCAGTTTTACTTTACCCTGATCTGCTTTTGCAGAAAAATTATATAAGCTTACAGGAAGAATTGTATTCAATTGTCCGATACCGAAAGGTGAGAAACTGCTGAAAGTATTGGTAGCAGTATTCAGTGTATTGTCTCCGGTACCACCAACTGTTGTCCATGAAACACCGTCGTGACGGGCAACACCGATATTATTTCCATAAGAAGGAAATGCAGCGCCTTCCAGTGCTCCATCCCAGTTGATCGTTACAGTACAGTTGTCTGTAGTATTAGCAGTAGTTCTGTTCAAAGTCCATACTGCATCAACAACACCACTTTTTTGTGAAGCATCAAAGGGAGTACCGGTAGGAGTTCCGTCGTTTGTTATGCCCTGGAATAAACTTGTACAGAAAGTGGAAACAGTTGTTGGGGTAAGCGTTACCGGCATATAATAATTCGGCGTACCAATTGGGAAAGTTCTGGCTGTGGTAAAACTGTCTATTCTTAAAACGCCGACGTTGGCACCGCTTACATCAGTTGCAATATATTGTGAACTATTGAACGTGCCTGCAATATTTCCGGTGATGCTGATGCGTAGTGTATCTACAGGACGGATCGTAAGCTTGCCTGAATTCAATGAAAGAACACCACCAATTGTTGTTACTTTATTGGTAGTAGCTGCTGCATTAAAAGTCACATCACCTGTTGCGTTGGTGCTTGATATACTGAATGGTGCAACAGTCGCTGCGTTGAATACGTAATTAGCACCACTGCCAAAGCTTTTTGATCCTGAAGTTGAAATGCTGCCGTCAACACCTGCTGCATTAGAAGTTGTTAGGCTTGGCGCATTGTTGGCGATTGTCAATGATGCTCCATCTACTAGTGTTGTTGCTGTTGCGGGTTTTGACATCGTAAATGTATTGCTACTGCTGGCTGTTGCAATAATATAAGTATTAGCTGGGATGCCAGTTCCTGTTACAAGTTCACCAACACCGACATTGGCGGTATTAACGGTACCACTATAAAAGCTGGAATTAACCACTACTGAATTAGAACCGGTAGTGAGCGTAGCGGGAACAGCAGTGGCTGTTTGTGCCGGTCTTAACTGGAATGCACCTGTACCACCGAGCGTAAAATTCTGCACATTTAATTTTCCTGTTATGGTAGAAGTTGGTGAGCCAGCAGCACCGATTGCAAGATTTGTATTCAAGGTAACGTTGGCATCTGTTGCAACGGATACTGCCCCAAATCCATTAAATGTTCCGGTTCCACCAATTGATTGCGGAACAATACCATCGAATATAAGATGAGTTGTGGTAAAAGCCGCAGCACCGCCAAACGTACCATTGTTGATAATATTTCCTGAGAAAGGAGCTGTACCTGTTGTCCGTAAATTAAAAGTTGCACCTGCAGCAACCGTTAAAGTATCGATATTGTAAAAATTATCACCAAGTGTTATCACGGCATTGTTCCTAATGATCACATTTGCATAAGTTCTGCTGTTGAATAAGCCGCTTACAGAACTTGCATTGGCTTCAAAAGCTGCAGTACTTGCTGGTTGAAATACCATTGACTGAAATGTATTGGTAGTTGACCAGGGACTGTTCCCGCCTTTATAAATCAATGTTGAACCTGCTTTAAAAATAACAGCACCTGCTACGCCTTGAGAACTGCTTCCGAAAGCATAAGAGGAAGTAAACTGATTGAAGCAATTCATAACTGAACCTGCCTGAAAGGTCAGCGCATTTGCATTTTGAACGCCGATTCTCACCGTTGCAAGGTTATTATCAATTGTTGATACAGTACCGGCAATGTTTCCGGTAGCTATATTACTTGTTGCTGTGCCGAGTTGGAGAACGAAATTTAAACCGCTGGTACTACTGGTGCACGTGAGTTTACTTGTAGCGTCAACAGTAAGATCATCTGTGCCTCCACTTGGTGCCACATCACCATTGATGATACAGGTTAGTGTTCCGGCAGATCCACTTCTCTGCATCACCATATCTGCACCATTCTGAAGTTTCAATTGAGCGATGGTAAAACCTCCGGTGATGGTAGGTGTTACCTGGCCAACGGCAGGGCTGGTTCCACCAATATTTGTTCCATCAAAAATAAGAACGTCGGTGGTTGCGGCAGTCCTTGATGTACCTGATCCATCAAGTGCAGTGTTCCAGCTTGTACCGGTACTCCAGGTACCTGTTGTACCACCAACCCAATAATAAGTGGCCTGCGAAAAGCCTAACAGCGTTCCGCTAATAAATAATAGTGTAAAGATTACTTTCTTCATGTGAAATAATTTTTTGTTCAATAAAATAAATAAAAGTTCATGCGTGTATGACGCAAATATGTATATAAGGGAGCAAGCATGATGAGAGCATAAAAGTAATTTGTTTTTTTGTTACCGCAATTTTTTTTAATTGTACTCCTCATAAATTTACGGGATTGCCGGTAGCGTTCCCGGCACCGTTCTCGCTGTTGTTTTTTTACTGCATCCGGGTTAATCGTTTGTTTTGTTGATGCCTTTCTAATTAATTCTTTTAAAATATAGATATTTTGAAAAAGCGAAAGGCCGGTCCGTTCTTGTAAATGAACTTATTTTACAGTAACAATTGTGCTGTATGATGTTCCGGTACTACCGTTCTTCTTTTATATAACACAATAATGAAATTGTAAAGTGATGCTCCGCATCTCCATAAAAAATTATAAACACTGTACATACGTAAGCAAACATGATGAAAGGTTGTAATCGAAAACCGGTGTTGTAATGTTCCTTTTAACCATTTTACTGGCCAAAGCCATCACCACACCGGTTACAACCACCACCACTGCCTCACAACTTCGCCTCTTCCCGCAATTATTTAAATGAAAAAGAAATTGTTATATAAAATATTTTTGCAGTCATTCTTCTTTTTTTTGCTGACAGAAAATGCAATAGCGCTTAATTATACTGTTACCACAAAAACAGAACTGCTTACCAGGATAACTGCTGCATTGCCCGGCGATACGGTTTTTGTCGCGAATGGATCTTATGATTGGGGACAAATTAATTTTACCAATAATAATGGCAGCTCTTCTTCTGCATGGATCGTTTTAAAAGCGCAGACATTGAATGGCGTTGTATTTACCGGCAGCACTTATATGCAGTTCAAAGGAACAAGGCTTTGTATTAACGGTTTCCGGTTTGCCAATGGGAATTCAGGTGGTACCGCTGTTATGCAGTTCCGCAATTCTTCAAACAGCTATTCTAATTATTGCCGTCTTACAAATATTACTTTCGATAATTACAACAGTGATGATCTGACCGAAAATGAGTGGGTAGGAATTTACGGTACTTATAACCGTGTTGATCATTGCACATTTATTAATAAATCGAATCCGCGGGCAACTGTCGTTGTATGGTACAGCAGCACCACTTATCCTGCTCCTGCAACTTCAACTTTTCATCTGATCGATTCCAATTATTTCAATGGCAGATCATACATGGGAAGTAATGGCGGAGAAACCATGCGCATCGGCGACAGTAACAGTTCGCGTACAAAAGGTTTCAATACGATCGAATATAATTTATTTGAGAACTGCACCCAGGTTGAACCGGAGATCGTTTCCAATAAATCGCAATACAATACTTACCGGTATAATACTTTTAAAAACAATCACGGCGGACTGACATTGCGGCATGGAAGATATTGTACGGTGTATGGCAATTTTTTTATTGTAGATGATCCCAATGTTACAGAGGCTTACGGTATCCGTGCAATTGATAAGGGCCACAAAATATTTAATAATTATATCGAAGCCGTTAATGGAAATCAAAGTGGTGGAACTTCACAGTTAAGAGCGCCGATCAATTTGTATAATGGTGTAACGACTGATACAACCGATGCAACCTACGCCAGTCAATATTTTGCAGCAGACAGTTGTATCGTTGCCTTCAATACGATCGTCAATGCAAAAGGTGGCGGCGGAATAATTTTAGGTGGAACCGGTGGCGGAACTGTTCAGCCTACCGGTATTCAACTCGCCAATAATTTAATTAAGATGAGCAGCGGAACGGCAGTTTATCTGAACCCTGCAAATACTTCCCTTACTTTTTCTGCAGAAGGGAATATTTACCAGGCACCATCCGGACTTGGCGGCATTGCTGCTGCCGGCTGGACCAGCAGTACATTGAATTTCGGATCACGCAATAACGGAATACTTACCGCACCTTCAACAGTGCAGGATGCAGCGATCAATCCTGCGGCTTATTCTTTTTTATTAAATGGAATTGATGCGCAGGGCCAGACAAGAAGTGCTGCTTATGATGTTGGATGTGACGAACTCAATGGAACAGGAAGTGTTTTATATTATCCGCTTGATTCAAATCTTGTCGGCGCCGGAAAGCCTTCCAGTATTATTGTAGTGCCGGTGCATCTCCTGGACTTTAATGCGGTGCAAATCAATAAAAATATCAGGCTGAACTGGAAAGTTGAAAATGAGATAAGTTTTAAAGCATACGAAATACAATGGAGCCAGGACGGTATTCATTTTACAACACTTGCCAGCATTGCTGCAAAAGGAATAAGTACTGCAGCAGTTTATAGTTACCTTCATAACAATCCATCGCGGGGTGTCAATTATTACAGACTAAAGATGATCGATCTGGATGGGACTTATCAATATTCATCCATTAAAAAAATTATACAGGCCGGAAATGTATCGGTATCGGTTTATCCAAATCCTGTAGTTTCTTTATTTACAGTTGATGCTGAAAATATTGTATCAAAAAAAACGATCCTGGTCATTGATGCATCGGGCAGAACGGTCAGCAGAATTGAAACCAGCGCAGGGCAAATTTCAATAGATGCAAAAAAATTTACAGCAGGTTTATACCTGTTGCAGGTTATCGCAGAAAATAAAACTGTCGGTAAATGTTCTTTATCCATTATAAAATAATTACCAATTAAATAAATCAATTATGAAATTCAAAGGAAAGACAGCTATAGTAACAGGTGGTGCCAGGGATATCGGAAGGGCAGTATCATTAAAGCTTGCAAAGGAAGGAGCAAAAGTAGTAGTGAATTATCTGAGCAATGATCAGCACGCAAATGAAACACTTGATCTTATTAAACAGGCGGGTGGAGAAGGCATCATTGTAAAAGGAGACGTTACCAAAAATGAAGATGTTGAAAATATTGTAGCAGCAGCAACAAAAGCCTTCGGCAATGAAATTCATATTCTGGTAAATGTTGCAGGCGGTTTGGTTGCAAGAAAATTACTAAATGAAATGGACGTTGAATTCTGGGACCAGGTAATTTCATTGAATGTAAGATCTGCATTTTTAATGACCAAACATGTGGTACCGCATATGCCTTCAGGTTCAGCGATCGTAAACTTCTCATCGCAGGCAGGCCGTGATGGTGGCGGGTTTGGCGCTTCTGCTTATGCAACCGGCAAAGCTGCTGTTGCAACTTTTACGAGAGCAATGGCAAAAGAGCTGGGCCCTAAAGGCATTCGTGTTAATGCCGTTGATCCGGGCATGATCGCAACAGCATTTCATGATACATTTACCAAACCGGAAGTAAGAACGAATGTTGCCAATGCAACGCCTTTGCGCCGCGAAGGGAAAGCAGAAGAGGTTGCTGATCTTGTTACTTATCTCGCAGGTGATGAAAGCAGTTTTATTACCGGAACGAATATCGATATTAATGGAGGTACGTACTTCTCTTAGGATTGTGGGCTGTTTTAATACGAAGTCAAAAATAAAAATTAAAAAAAATCCCTTCGATCCTTACCTCTTATTAATGATCGAAGGGATTTTTATTTATCAGAAGTCATTCAGCTTTCTGCTTTAACTAAGATCTTTACTGTAACGACTTTATTTTTTACTTTTTACTTTGATTACTGCAACGATTTCAGCGGTACAGCGTCCATATCCGTAAATGCCATATTCTCTCCGGCCATTGCCCAGATAAATGAATAACTTGCAGTAGCCACACCGCTATGTATGCTCCAGCTCGGTGAAAGGATCGCCTGTTCATTGTTTAAAAAAATATGCCTTGTTTCATTGGGTTCTCCCATAAAATGAATAATGCGCTGGTCTTCGGGGAGATCAAAATAAAAATAAGATTCCATTCTGCGATCGTGTAAATGCGGCGGCATGGTATTCCAGATACTTCCTTTTTTAAAACTGGTAACGCCCAGCAGTAGCTGACAACTTTTTAATCCGTCGTTGTGAATATATTTATTGATACTGCGGTGATTGTTATTGTCCAGACTTCCCATTTCTGCCGGCATTGCATCTGCAGATTTCATCAAACGCGTTGGATAACTTTGATGTGCAGGGCATGAGAAGAAAATAAATTTTGCAGGATTGCTTTTATCCGAACTGCTGAATTCAATTTTTTGTTTACCCATACCGATATACAGGCAATCAAGTTTTCCCATTTCAAATTTTTCGCCATCAACTACAACAGTTCCATTTCCTGAAATATTAATGATGCCCATTTCCCTGCGGCTTAGAAAATATTCGGATTTTAATTCTTCATAGATTCCGAGTTCCAATGCAGCTGTCGCAGGATATGCGGCGCCAACAACCATTCTGTCGTAGTGCGTATACACTGTTTCTATCTTATCAAGGGAAAGGAGATTTTCTACAAGGAACTTATCCCTGATCTGTTTTGTTTTGTAACTGCTGAAATCTTCCGGATGGACCTGGTGATAAATTTTCATGTTTGTTTTATTGAATGTTATTATTCCTGTCTGTAACAAATTTATTTTTTTCAATTGATCCCGACTTTGTAATGGAGTTGTTGTTGATTATATGCACCGCACGTACATTGTCTTCATACTTAATCAGAACGCTTCCTGCATTATCAGACATAAATCTGTTTGACTCAATAAAAGAAAGCTGTGTTCCAAAAAGATAGATCAGCGGCTCTTTACTGTTGCAGTTATCAACTATATTATTTTTGAAAAACAGTAAAGGACCCATAGTGCTTTCATCATTGCCACTGCGGATCATACCAATCAGTTGTCCTTTATTGTCATTAAAAGTATTGTTGACAATTTTAAGTTGCTCTACATCATAATAACCCTTCTTATCAGTTTCATTGTTGAAATTAAACAAGGTTCCTTTATTACTGTTGAATGCATTTTTAGATACAATGATGCTGTCAAATACAGTTGCTTTTGCAGCATTGAAAAACACACCGTTCATATTGCTGAAGGAATTATTGGTAAGGAATAAAACGCTGTGATTGCTGCTGCCGTTAAGATCTGAAGTTATTAAACCGGATGCATGCAGATCAGTTAGATCTAATTTGCTGTCTGTAATCGTAAATCTGCTGCCAGCTTTGATTTCAAACAGATTGACTAAAGATGATGCGCTTGATATTTTAACCGTTTTTTTATCTGTGGTGATCGTAGTCTTTCCGCTGATAATAATCGGTTGATCTATCTGATAACTTGTTCCGGTTAAATGAATGCGTACCGGATTGCTATTTGTTGCTTCCAGAGTTGAGATCAGACTTTTACTGTCATTACAATTTATTTCGATAGCTTCCAGCATAATATGCATAGAAGGTTGTTCAAACCATTTGGCGCCACATTGTGTATGTGCATTCTCATTTACTTTCAGCCATCTTTTTGCATCAGCAAAACCTGCGGCATTGCCAGGTTTATCGGATAGTCTTTTTGTAATATCAATGTTCAGAGAGTCAACCTTTATCACTTTAATAGTACTGTGCGGCAGATCTGCTGCTCCTGATTTTTCAGAAGATAATTTTGTTTTTACAAAACCATTTGCCAGTGCTTGCGTAACCTCACTGCTTACTGCATTTGATGAGAATGCAAATCCACTGATATTATCATAAACATTATAAATTATTTTGTCTCTGCTGTTGTAAAAAATATTATTTGCAAAAATGACGTTGCTGGGAGGAACACTTCTTTCTGTATCACTGCCTTCGCATAAACTGATCGGTGTACATTCATAAAAACTGTTGTTCACGATCTTTGCATCGGTTACCGGCACATATCTGAAAGCCGGTGAATTCGGCACGCCATTCATCACTGACAAAGGTGAACGGAATCCAACACCACGGCATTTATAAAAAAGATTATTGACAACCCACTGACCTCTGTTGATGATGCGCACGCCACCGGTTCCTTCTTTATTATTGCCCAGAAAAATATTATTCTCAACCGTATTGTAATGGCCATGCCTTAATACCACGCCACCCTGGCATTCTTTAAAAAGATTATTTCTTACCACATTGCTGCATGATTTTACTGAAACAATTTCTGTTTCTCCGTCACAATGTTCAAAGAAATTATCTACCACTTGGGTATTTGAATTGAACTCACAATGTTGCGAAACGCCAATACGGATTATTTCTCCGGAATTGGATGCCAGTGGTAAACGGAATCCGAAATAATTATGATCGATTGAATGAAAATTTTCACGGCTTCTGTCATCATCCAGAATGATTGCCATTAACACACCCATATTTTTTTTGTTCTGAAAAGTACAATGATCAACGCGGTTATTTTTTCCGGAAAATGATACCCAGTAATTTTCATCCAATCGTTTTGGATTATTAAAATCATCAATTACAGTATTCGTCACACGGCAATTATTGGCAAGTTGTTTTTTATCTATCCTGAAATCAATGACCGCATCATTCCCTGCGTAACCATTGGTAAACAACCAACCGTCTACATCAATGAAACTACCGCCCAGTTTGAGTTGTGAATGCCCTGATATGATTACCTTACCTGACTGTTGCGCTTTGAAAATAATGTGTTGTTCTTTTGTGCCCATGCAGTTCAGACGGATGATCACGTCTCTCCATTCGCCATTCTGCAATACGATTATATCGCCAGGCTTTGCAGCTTTGTTGGCTTTATTCAGTTCATCAATATTTTTAACATTGATCGTTTCGGCACTTGTTAATACAGCAGATAATAAAAAGCAGTTTAATAAAAGCAATCGTATCATAATGATTATTTTGTGCGACCTGTTTTGGTCACATTTCTTTGAGATGATTCGCGGATGTATAATTTAGGTTTAAGTATTTCTTCCACGTGACCCATGTCTTCATTGTTGTGCATGGTCTCAATAAAAAGTTTGGCGGCAATTTTTCCTAATTCAAATGCCGGTTGGTCCACGCTTGAAATTCCGGGGCTTACCAAACTTGTGATCGGCTCATTATTAAAACCAACCAATCCGATATCATCGGGCATCTTCAAACCTTTTTCTTTGATCGCGAGCATTGCACCAATGGCCATGCGGTCGCTGATGGTAAAAATAGCGTCCGGTCTTTTTTTCATGGCCAGTAATTCTTTCGTGGCCAGGTAAGCATAATCCTGGTTAAAATCGCAATGGATGATCAGATCAGGATCAACCTTGACTTTATATTTTTTTAAAGCGGCAAGGTAACCGTCCAACCGTTCATTGCTGATGCCGAGACTTTTTGGTCCTGCTAAAATGGCGATACGCCGGTAGCCCTGTTCCAGTAAATGTTCTGTGGCCTGCAGACCTCCATCTTTGTTGTCAAGTCTTACGCTGGGCACTTTCATGTCTGCGATCAACCTGTCAAATACCACTACGGGCATATTCTTATCCTGTATCTTTTTAAAGTGATCAAACACTTTTGTTTCGCTCGATACGGAAATAATAAAACCATCCACCAGGCTGTCGAGTAAACGTCGGGTATTCACGATCTCTCTTCCGAATGATTCATTGCTCTGGCAGACCATCACTGTGTAACCCGCTTCCAGTGCCACTTCATCAATACCTTTTACCATCGTTGCCAAAACATAATCAAGATTTGGAACGATCACACCAATGGTATGTGTTTGTTTTTGCTGGAGGCTTAATGCAAATTTATTCGGTTGGTAATTAAGTTCTTCAGCCAATGCTTTGACTGCATTCTTTGTTTCCTTACCTACATCAGAGGCGTCACGCAACGCTCTTGAAACAGTAGAAGTGGAGATCTTCAACATTCTTGCAATGTCTTTGATCGTGGCAGGTTTATTCATGCAGGCAATCTTTTTGTAAATCTAAGTCAAAGAAATTTACGGGATTGCCGGTAGCGTTCCCGGAAGCGTTCCCGGAAGTAAAATTTTATGTATGTCCAGTGATACATTGCTTTCATTAACATCTGTCTAAGCATTAGCTACAAAATATAGATATTTTAAAAAATCCAAAAAAAAG
>JBDUCW010000046.1:0-32223 GCA_040003235.1 Ferruginibacter sp.
GCCGCTAGCGTTCATCCTGAGCCAGGATCAAACTCTCCATTGTAAATGAGTTGTTGATCTGACTTAATCTCTTTTGGAAATTAACGTCTAATCTAATTGTTTTACGCTAACATTACCTTGTAGAATGTTTAAATTTCAATGCTGTTGTTTCCTAACTTTCAAAGAGCTTAATCAGTTTTTCCCGAAGGAAAAATGATCTTGCGATGAGAATGGATTTGAACCATTTTAGCAGCCTTTTTTCTGCTTCATCATGTTTAATTTCTTAAGAACTTTTGTACCCCTTTTTTCGTTGGGAGTGCAAAGGTAATTGCCTTTATCTTACCAGCCAAATTAATCTGAAAATATTTTTGATTTTTTTTGGAGAAAGTTGCAATTTTTTTGTTGAAGAACTTGCCTTTTTTCAAAAGCGGACGGCAAAGATAGGAGACTACAGGTTGCCTTCAAAATAATAAGTAATCTTTTTTATCAACATCCATTTTCACACTCATCCTTATCTATATAAAACCCTTTGTGTACAGGCACTCCAGCTAATAAATAAATTTGAAAATTATTTTTAAACTGTTGGAGAAACAATGTTATCAGCTTGTTTTAACCGTTAAAAACCTTTGTTTTTAAACAGCTCTGTTATCCCCCGGTTATAAAAATGTTTTCCGGGTAATTAACTTTTACCAGAAATAATCCCTGAGCCGGAACATCAAACTTTGTTTTCTGTGCATCTTTTCCCTCGATAATTTCTTTAAAGCCCTGCAGGCTGATCTTTTCCTGGCCCACTTTGAGCATTGTAGCGGTCAATCCCCTGACCATTCCTCTTAAAAAACGATTTCCCTCCACCTGGTAAGAAAGCCCATTCGCATCCTGATGCCACTCACTTTTCATTATTGAACAGATAAATGACTTCACCTGTGTATTCCGCTTGCTGAAACTTGTAAAATCATCATACTGCATCAATACTGCAGCTGCTTCTTCCAATAAGCCGATATTGACTTTATACGGGAAGTAATAAGAACGATCCTTCATAAATGGATCCTTTGCCTGATGTACATAATATATGTATTCTCTGCTGCGTGCGTCAAAACGGGCATGAGCATCGGAATTTGCCTGCCTGATTGCCTTCACAACAATATCTTCAGGTAAAATAGCATTGAGATGATAAATAGCTTTTGAAGTATCTTCTATCAGGGCTGTATCAAAATGAAAAAAATTCTGTAATGCATGCACACCAGCATCCGTACGTGAAGAACAGGTCAATATAAACTTTCTTCTGAAAAAAGTTTCCAATGCTTTCTCTACCTCTGCCTGAATAGAATTTGCATTCTGCTGGATCTGAAACCCACTGTACAGTGTTCCCTTATAAGCCACTTCTATAAAATAACGGCGCATGGAGAATGATGAGTTAAGAATTAAAAATTAAAACCAGGGAGTATATAGTATTTGTTGCTGCATCAAAAAATATCAATCAAATACCTGTTAGTGCCTTACCATAGTTTTAAAACGGCTGATAAAAGTATCTTCCGTCAGCTGGCCCTGGAGCAATACGAAATTTGACGAGTCTGTCACAAAGGGATAAGCAGTTTCAAAGAACATGAACTTTCCCGCATCTGTAAGAAATAATACCGAAAGATTTTTTATCTGTTCTGTAATAAAGCATTTTGATCTGAATACTTTTTTTGCGGCAGTTATCATAGCCTCATCGTTCTCTGCAGCCGCCATCTTTTTACGAAGCTTTAAAAAGTCGTCTTCTGATGCAGTGGCCTTGCAGTCTGTATTGGCAAGCACCACTTTTGGGCTGATTGATTTTACGACTTCCCGATTTGTATCACTGCTGTTCGGATTGGGCAATTCTATATCGATGAATTTTTTATCGGCAGTTTTTTTTGTATCCTCCTTGCTGATATCCTTCACCGGAACTGTTGTGATAGTTACCGGAATTTTCTGTTCAGGAGCTTTTTCCACCGTCTCTACTCTATCCATTGGTGTCTGCCTGATGTCGAGATCCGGGATCTTTTTAACTTCTGCGGTTTGGGTGCTCACCTGTTTAACGCCCGGTGGAATGAATATCGTGATCGTATCGTTGCCATCTGGAGTTTTGTCGATATACACCAGTTGGGTTCCTTCCTTATTGATCGTTTTCAATACCGTTATTATCTCCGATCGCTGCAGATGAAGCACTGCTTGTTTGTCGGGCGCATGCTCCTGTATTGCAGGGGGAAGTGTAACTGCTTCTGCCGTCTTGATTTCTTCCTGATCTTTTATTACTTCTTTTTGCCGGATAGAAGGGTCATTCACCACATTGGATAATACAGTGGAAAAAGCATCGGTCCTGTATTCTGCGACTGCGGTATTTCCTTCCGGCTCTTTTTTTAAAGCCATCAGCACTTCCATATTCTGCATATTAAAAAAGCCCCAGCCTCTTTCTCCAAAATTCTTCAAT
This sequence comes from Ferruginibacter sp., assembly GCA_040003235.1. Taxonomy (GTDB): domain Bacteria; phylum Bacteroidota; class Bacteroidia; order Chitinophagales; family Chitinophagaceae; genus Ferruginibacter. The sequence continues at coordinate 2,432 of JBDUCW010000046.1, forward strand.
ATATAACCGAGATCTTTTTTATTTACAACACAATGAATGTTCTGCTCGGGCCATTCATTTTTGGGAAACCCTATTAAAAAATCATAATTGCCATCAGTAAGTTTTGGTATGATCAAATAACCGGATACCGAAGAACTGTAGATCTTTTTTTCGTACCTGATATAAAAAGGCTGTTTGTTGTCGGTCTGGATATAAATAAAATGAGTTTGCTGGGCACCAACGGATCGAAAAGAAAAAAGAAGGAGGAACAAAAAAATGTACGCTGCATTATGGTTTTCTTTATAACAAAAATAGTTATAAAACTCAAGGTTTCGCCATTTATAAAATTTTCAGCGCCATTTAACAAAAGGGCGTTTACATTTGTCTCTCAAAATTTTTATATGAAAAAAATATGTTCTCTTCTTTCTTTTGCAGTACTGCCTTTATTAATGCTGGCCCAACAGGAACAGGAACCTAAAGATACTTCCTGGAAAACCATCTACCGGGCAAGTCATACCATTATCAACGACCTTGTACATACAAAACTTGATGTGAAATTTGATTATGCCAAATCTTATATGTATGGAAAAGAATGGCTCACGGCAAAACCACATTTTTATAATACAGATTCTTTAACGCTCGATGCAAAAGGAATGGACATTAAAGAGGTGAGTCTTGTAAAAGGCGCTGCCAAAAGCGAACTGAAATATGATTATGATGGAAACTTTCTGCGCATCACACTTGATAAAATGTATAAAGCTGGTGAGCAGTACACCATCTTTATCGATTATGTAAGCAAACCGGATGAAGTGGAATCCAAAGGCAGCGCTGCTATCAGTGAAGCCAAAGGATTATATTTTATTAATCCCAGGGGAGAAGAAAAAAATAAACCCACGCAGATCTGGACACAGGGTGAAACCGAAGCCAATAGCGTATGGATGCCCACCATCGATAAACCCAATCAAAAAACCACAGAAGAGATTTACATGACCGTGCCGGCTAAATATGTAACACTGAGCAATGGTCTATTGATCAGCCAGAAAAAAAATACTGATGGTACCCGTACCGATTACTGGAAAATGGATCTGCCGCATTCTACTTATTTGTTTTTTATGGGCGTAGGTGAATATTCAATCATCAAGGATAGTTATAAGGGCAAAGAAGTAAGTTATTATGTAGAGAAAGAATATGCACCTTATGCAAGAGGTATTTTCGGACATACTCCCGAGATGATCAAATTCTATTCTGATAAATTAGGTGTTGATTTTCCCTGGGCAAAATATTCGCAGATCGTAGGAAGGGATTATGTAAGTGGAGCGATGGAAAATACTACCGCCACACTGCACCAGGAAAGTGCTTATCAGAATGGCCGTGAACTTACTGACGGCAATTCATGGGAAGACGTGATCTCACACGAACTCTTTCATCAGTGGTTCGGCGATTATGTAACTACTGAAAGCTGGAGCAATATCACCGTAAATGAAAGTATGGCTGACTACAGCGAAACTTTATGGAACGAATATAAATATGGTAGAGATAAAGCTGACGAGCACATTCAGCAGAACCGCTTAGATTATATGCGCAATCCTGCAGATGCACAGAAAAACCTGGTGCGCTTTTATTATGCCGATAAAGAAGATGTATTCGACCAGGTAAGTTATCCAAAAGGTGGTTCGATCCTGCACATGCTGCGCAATTATGTGGGCGATGATGCTTTCTTTAAATCACTGAACCTTTACCTGAATACCAATAAATTTAAAAACGGCGAAGCACAGCAGATGCGGCTTGCATTTGAAGAAGTAACCGGACAGGACCTGAACTGGTTCTACAATCAATGGTATTTCGGAAACGGACATCCCAAATTGAAAATTGATTATCTGTATGATGATGCAGCCGGCAAAGCAACAGTAATCATTGAACAGACCCAGAATACCGGAAAAATATTCCGCCTGCCGATTGCCATCGATGTTTATAATGGCAGTATCAAAAAAAGATACAAGGTTTGGATAGAAAATAAAGTAGACAGTTTCACTTTTAATTATTCACAGAAACCAGATCTCATTAATGTAGACGGAGATAAAATCTTACTGGCTGAAAAAACAGATAATAAAACAGACGCTAACTTTATTGCACAATGGAAATATGCGCCGTTGTATCTCGACCGTAAAGAAGCCCTGGATTATTTTGCAAAGAAGAACATGCCGGAACTGGCCAATGGACTTACAGATAAATATGCACCATTGAGAGCAGGTACCATTCAGAAATTGGCAGCATCTTCCATGAAGAGTGATCCGACTGTTGTTGTGAACATCGAAAAAATAGCCAATACTGAAAAAGATAAAAAAACAAAAGCAGCCGCCATCCGTTTTCTTGCCAAACTGAAAGACAGTAAATATCTTTCTTTATTCAAAAACAATCTGAATGATTCTTCTTACAGCGTATCAGCTGCAGCGCTGGAAGGCCTGAACAGCCTCGATCCGGCAGGCGCATATAACGAAGCAAAGAAATTAAATGCGGATGCAAGAGGCGCATTGAGCAGAATTGTTGGCGATGTAATGATGAAGAATGCAACCGCCGAAGACTTTGACCCGATCGCCGCTCATTATGACGGATTGCCTTTTAACCAGGAAAAAGTAATGAGCACTGCAACATTTGCAGCCTATCTTGAAAAAGTAAATGATCTTACCAAAGTGAAAAAAGGAATCGATATGATCATTAAATTCAGGAACGATATTCCTGATCAGTTTAAAAGCTTCACAGATCCCGGTATGAAAACAGCACTGGACCATCTTGCCAAAGTAAAAGGTACTGAGATCGATAATTATATTAAGAGTGTTTGGAAATAAGTAGTACGTTATAAATATTAAGTTATAAGTAAACTCCGGCAGTAACTGCCGGAGTTTTTATTTGATTTATTGCCGGTTATTTAATTGTGATCATTGCGTATATTTATCCTGCTGAATGATTAAGTAATTGCGGACGTTATATTTCTAAAAATAAATTTATTACTATGCCGATAAGAATGGTAGATGATCCGGATGGACAGAACGATTACAAAGAGAATACGAACGACAATTCCGGTGGCGGAGGATTTCCGGGCGGAGGTGGTGGTGGCGGAATGCTGGCTTTTCTTCCTTTGATCCTGAGTTTGTTCCGCGGTAAAAAAATTATCCTGTTGCTTATTATTGCTGCAGGGGCTTATTTTTTATTTTTCAGAAACAGCGGAACCAGTGGTGGTGCTGGTATCATAAAAAATCTTTTTTCCAAAAGTGGTTATAATTATGATTCCTCCACTTTTAAAAAAGCAAATGTGTATGAAGGCCTCGAAGCTGATAATACAAAAAATCCATTGCCCGAAGCCGTTTCTTTATTAAAGTATGCGCCTGACAGAAAGAACCAGGGTCAGCAGGGAAGCTGTGTTGCATGGAGCAGCGTGTACGCAGCCAGAACAATTGTTGAAGCTGCGTCTACCGGTCAGAGTGGCAACAGCACTGCATTCAGTCCTGCCTTTGTTTATAACCAGATCGGGCTTGAAGATTGCCAGGGATCTTATATAGAAAAGGCCATGGAATTCATGACCGCTAAAGGTGTTGTGCCTTTCAATGATTTTCCTTATACCGACCAGGAATGCAGCAGGCAGCCCAGTTCTTCTTTGTGGAATGAAGCAGCCGGAAATAAAATGCATGGTTTTACCAGGCTAACGGACGGGGTTAATGCCGATAATATCAGCATCCGCGCCATCAAAGAACATCTTGCAAAGGACGCACCGGTAGTGATCGGCATGATGGTAGGTGGAACTTTTATGCAGGATATGATGGGCAAGGATACCTGGTCGCCCAACAGTTCAGACATGAACATGGAAGGATATGGCGGACACGCAATGTGCGTGATCGGTTATAACGACAGCAGGCAGGCATTCCAGGTGATGAACAGCTGGGGTCCGGAATGGGGAGACAATGGAACTGCGTGGATCAAGTATGCAGACTTTAAAAATTTTGTAAGAGAAGCTTATGGTATCGATCCGATGCCCAAACGCGGTGCAGCGTTGAATGTATCTTTTGAATGCACCGTTGGATTAATGGCCGACAGCAAACAATATATACCACTGAAAATAATATCCGGTAATATTTTCGAGACTGTAAATAAAATTGCGCCGGGCACTAAGTTCAAGCTTGAAATAAAAAATTCAATAGAATGTTACACCTACATTTTTGGACAGGAAACAGATGGAAGTAGCTACACTTTATTTCCTTATCCGGATCCATCGGCACCCACTAAAACAAGTTTTTCTCCCTATTGCGGCATTACCGGTTACCGGCTTTTTCCAAGAGGAAAATCAATGGCACCTGATAATGTAGGAACAAAAGATGTGTTTGCAATTGTGGTTACCAAACAACCACTCGATTGGTTTGCTGTTAACGGAAGTATATCAAAAAGCAGCCAGGCAGATTTTGGCAGCAAGATCGCCGACGCATTGCGGGGCAGCGTTATCAGCAATGTAAATTTCGCCACAGGTAATGGCGGAACAATTAATTTCAAAACAGATAATACACAACAGAATGCCGTGGTGGCAGTAGTGGAAGTAAACAAATAATTCAATCAACTTTCTTTAAAATGAAAAAACTAGTATCAGTTATCGTTATCGTGACAATATTTTTTTCTGCTGCTGCGCAGGAATCAAAACTTTATGATCCGTCAGCAGATGCATCAAAAGATATAGCAGCTGCTTTGAAGAAAGCAAAAGCAGAAAATAAATATGTATTGCTTCAGGGCGGTGGTAACTGGTGCAGCTGGTGTATTGAGTTTGCGCGTTTCTGCAAGGCTGATAAACAACTCGATTCTGTGATCAGTAATAGTTTTGTATGGTATCATCTCAACTGGAGCAAAGAAAATGAAAATAAAAAAGCATTCGCCAAATATGGCTTTCCACAGCGCTTTGGTTTCCCGGTATTTATTATTCTCGATGGAGATGGCAACCGTCTGAATACGCAGAACAGCTCATACCTCGAAGACGGTAAAAAAAGTTATGACAGACAGAAGGTACAGGCCTTCCTCGAAATGTGGAGTCCGCGTGCACTCAATCCAAAAATGTATGGAGAATAAATTCGTTATACGTAAAACGTATAACGTACAACATAGACCCCATGAACGATTTCTTCAGCATTATTAAACATCCGCTTAAATTCCGGTTATTCCTCATCAGCAAATTACCCAGTGCTTATTTCAGTGGCGTACGGGTTAAAGAAGCTGATGAAAATAAATGCATTATAACGGTTCCGTACAAATGGTTTAGTCAGAATCCTTTTAAGAGTACTTATTTTGCCTGCCTGAGTATGGCTGCTGAAATGAGCACAGGCGTTCTTGCACTTGCGCATATTTATAAACGCAAACCACCGGTGAGTATGCTGGTGCTGAACGTAACAGGTAATTTTTTAAAAAAGGCAACCGGTATTACCACTTTCATTTGCAATGACGGCATTGCAATAAAGCAATGTATAGAAGATAGTATTTCAACCGGCGAGGGAAAAAGTATTACTGCAAGATCTACCGGAAAAAACAGCGATGGGGAAATTGTTGCTGAATTTGAAATCATCTGGAGTTTTAAAGCAAAGAAAAATATTATCTCCTAAATCACCGGCGTTTAAAACATCTCTCTTTATATAATACCGGTTAATATTCGTAAACTAAACGTTTACACTCCCTCTAATTTTGTAATTTGCAGCCCTCACTTTTTTGATTGAAGAACAAAATCAAAAGTGATTGCTGAAATATGATAAATGAAAGAGAGCATATGCAAAAAGACTTACGCAAACAACAGGCGCTTGAATATCATTCCAAAGGGAGGCCTGGAAAAATAGAAGTTATTCCTACCAAGGAAGCTAAAACCCAACGGGATCTTTCACTTGCTTACAGTCCCGGCGTTGCAGTTCCCTGTCTTGAAATAGCAGAGGATGTAGAAAACGTTTATAAGTATACGGCAAAGGGCAATCTCGTGGCCGTGATCAGTAATGGCACTGCTGTACTGGGTCTTGGAGACATTGGCCCCGAAGCAGGAAAGCCGGTGATGGAGGGCAAGGGCGTGCTCTTTAAAATATTTGCAGACATTGATGTATTCGATATCGAGATCAATGAAAAAGATCCGGAGAAATTTGTACAGATTGTGAAAGCTCTTGAACCAACTTTTGGGGGAATCAATCTCGAAGATATTAAAGCACCTGAATGTTTTTATATTGAACAGGAGTTAAAAAAATTGCTGAAGATTCCCGTAATGCACGATGATCAGCATGGCACTGCCATCATTTCTTCTGCTGCATTGCTGAACGCGATCGAAATTCAGAAAAAGAAAATAGAGAAAGCAACTTTCGTCGTGAACGGAGCCGGTGCAGCCGCAATGGCCTGTTCAAGATTATATGTAGCATTGGGTGCAAAGCCAGAGAACTTTTTTATGTTCGACCGAAAAGGTGTATTGCACAATGAGCGGGAAGGCCTTGACGAAGAAAAGAAAAAATTTGCCACAACCAAAAAGAAAGATCTTACACTTGAACAGGCCATGAAAGGTGCGGATGTTTTTATCGGACTTAGTGTTGGCAACGTAGTATCTCCGGAAATGATAAAGGTTATGGCAAAGAATCCGATCGTATTTGCAATGGCCAATCCTGATCCTGAAATCGCTTACGAAACAGCAGTTGCAGTACGTAAAGATCTCATCATGGCAACCGGCAGAAGTGATTACCCCAACCAGGTAAATAATGTATTGGGGTTCCCGTATATCTTCAGGGGCGCATTGGATGTAAGAGCTACGCAGATCAATGAAGCCATGAAACTGGCTGCTGTAAAGGCGCTTGCGGAAATGGCCAAAACACCCGTGCCGGATATTGTAAACATGGCGTACAATGAAAAAAGTATTTCCTTCGGGCCCAACTATATTATTCCAAAGCCACTGGATCCAAGATTACTGGCTACCGTATCACCTGCAGTTGCAAAAGCAGCAATGGAAAGTGGTGTTGCCAAGCAACCTATAACAGACTGGGATGCTTATAGCCTTCAGTTAAATAAACGCCTGGGGCTGGATAAAGAATTATTCAGGGTAATTGGTAATAAGGCCAGGAATGATCCCAGAAGAGTTGTTTTTGCGGATGCTGAAAATATCAGGGTATTAAAAGCTGCGCAGATAGTGCTTGATGAAGGCATTGGCTATCCGATATTATTGGGCGATGATAAAAGGATAAGGAAGATTGCAGACGCAAACGGCGTTAGCCTTGAAGGAATTCCGATCGTAAATCCGAAAGACGATGAACATGAGGAAAGCAGGAAGATATTCGGGGAACTTTATTTTAAAAAGCGGCAGCGTAAAGGTGTAAATCAATATGAAGCCAATAAAATGATGAAGGACCGCATTTTGTTTGGTTGTATGATGGTGGAATCCGGCGAAGCCGATGCATTGATCAGTGGATTAAGTAAGAATTATCCCGATACAATCCGCCCTGCTATCCAGATCATCGGCACTGAAGATGGTGTGAAGAATATTGCGGGGATGTATATTCTTGTTACCAAGAAAGGCCCCCTGTTCCTTGCAGATACCACTGTCAATTTCAATCCTACTGCGGAAGAGCTTGCAGATATTACACTCCTGGTAGCCAGAGAAGTGCAGCAGTTTAATATACAACCCCGTATTGCAATGCTTTCTTATTCAAACTTCGGAAGCAGTAAAAGTCCTGAAGCCGAACTGGTAGCAAAAGCAAGGAAGATCGTAAAGCAGAAAAATCCTTCTCTTGTAGTAGATGGTGAAATTCAGGCCAATATTGCTTTCAATAAAGAAATACTCAAGGAGAGTTATCCTTTCAGTGACCTGAATCAGGGTGACGTGAATACACTTATTTTTCCCAACCTTGCCGCAGGAAATGTTGCCTATGGGCTTTTACAGGAAGTGGGCGGGGCTGATGCTATCGGTCCGGTTCTGCTGGGCCTTAAAAAACCGGTTCATGTACTCCAGCTGGGAAGCAGTGTAAGAAGTATTATTAATATGGTGATCATTGCGGTGATAGATGCCCAGTCAAAAAATAAGGTGAGCAACACAGAAGAACTGGTAAAAAAATCACGTTGGTGGAAAGGGTTTAAAAAAGTCAGGAATGTTTAATTCATAGATTTTCTATGAAGTCATGGCCCGTTAACGAAGATATTTAATTTGTTAACGGGCTTTTTCCATCTGTAAAAAATACTGATCAATGCCAATGGCACACCGGCTTCAGCAGAACAGAAAAAATCACTAAGGGGTTTAATTCCATCCCTCTTAACGGACTCGACAAACTGGTTCCCGGTTATTATATCCTGCGTGTGTTAGCAGCAGCCGAAACCTGTAATTCCCATTGTTGGTTTTTATAAGACGGCACTTCTGCTTTATTAACCCCGCGGCAACTGATGCGCAGGAAGGTTTTTTCTTTTTCAATATCCGGTTAATTAACATGCCTTATTTATCTTTGAAGATATATATGACATTCTTCACCCACTTCGGCCGTTATTTACTGATGCTCAAAGGCATGTTTGGAAAACCTGAGAATCTGCGGATGTACTGGAAGGAATTCATGCACCAGTGTGTGGAGATCGGTATTGGCTCACTTGGTATTGTTACTTTGATTTCAGTTTTTATGGGTGCGGTAAGTGCTGTACAGACTGCTTACCAGCTCGTAAGCCCGATAATTTCAAAGAGTACCATTGCACAGATCGTAAGAGATACAGTTATACTTGAGTTTGCGCCTACCTTAGTATGTATCGTACTCGCAGGTGTTGTAGGCAGTAAGATCGCAAGTGAACTGGGTAATATGCGGGTAAGTGAACAGATCGATGCACTCGAGATCATGGGCATCAACACCAAATCTTATTTGATAATGCCAAAGATCGTTGCGGCATTGATCACCATACCGTTACTGGTTGTATTGGCAATGGCGCTTGGAATCTGGGGCGGAAGATTTGCAGGTTCCGCATCAAATATTTTATCAACAGACACTTACGACAAAGGTCTAGTGGAAAATTTTGTGCCCTACAATGTAACCTTTGCTTTGGCCAAGGCCTATACATTTGCTTTCATCATCAGCAGCATCCCTGCTTATTATGGATATTATGTAAAAGGCGGTGCGCTGGAGATCGGCAGAAGCAGTACAAAAAGTGTAGTTGTTAGTTGTGTAATGATATTGTTTGCAGATTATATTCTGGCAGCATTGCTGTTGTAAAAAACATCATTGTCTATGGACGATGGTCCATAAAACTTAGACATAGTTATTCAAACTTTCAAGTTCTTCCATGATTGAATTTAAAAATATAAAAAAGTCTTTCGGTGATAAAGTTGTGCTGGATGATGTAAGTCATGTGATGGCCACCGGTATGTGCAATCTGATCATTGGAACCAGTGGCAGTGGAAAGACTGTTTTGCAAAAATGCCTGGTAGGATTGTTTGAGCCTGATGCAGGTGAGATCATATACGATGGAACCAGCTTCACGGATATGGATGATGATCATCGCAAAATGCTGCGCCAGCAGATCGGAATGTTGTTTCAGGGCGGTGCATTGTTTGATAGTATGACCGTAGAACAGAATGTGATGTTTCCGCTGGATATGTTTACGAAAAAAAGTTTCAGCGAAAAACTGAAACGCGTAAACGAAGTACTGGAAAGGGTAAACCTGGTAGACGCCAATAAAAAATTTCCTGCAGAAGTCAGTGGTGGTATGAAGAAAAGAGTAGGTATTGCGAGGGCAATAGTATTAAATCCGAAATATTTATTTTGTGATGAACCCAACAGTGGTCTTGATCCGCAAACAAGTATGGTGATCGATAAACTCATTTACGATATTACCAAAGAATTTGGTATGACAACCATCATCAATACTCATGACATGAACAGTGTAATGGAGATCGGTGAAAATATATTGTACATGTACCAGGGGAAAAAAGAATGGAGCGGCAATAATAAAGAGATCATTTTCAGTAAAAATGATCTGCTCAATAAATTTATTTTTGCCAGCGAATTTTTGCAGGATGCCAAAGACATGCGCATGCTCGAAGAAAAAGGGATCATTGATAACGATCGGAATATGGATGAGATACTGAAAAATGAGGACAAATTAATATAGAATATCGATAAGCCATCTCCCTATCTTTGTCAGAATAACCGATTTTTAATTCTTAATTATATATATGTCTGTTTTAGTAAATAAAGATTCAAAAATAATCGTTCAGGGTTTTACCGGTACTGAAGGCACTTTTCACGCCACACAAATGATCGAATACGGTACAAAACTGGTTGGAGGTGTTACGCCCGGCAAAGGCGGAACAACCCATCTTGACAAGCCCGTTTTTAATACAGTTGCCGATGCAGTTAAAAATACCGGCGCAGACGTTAGTATTATTTTCGTACCTCCGGCATTTGCAGCAGATGCCATTATGGAAGCCGCTGATGCAGGCATTGCACTGGTAGTTTGTATAACAGAAGGAATACCGGTTCAGGACATGGTGAAAGTGAAAAATTATTTACTGGATAAAAGCACAAGATTGATCGGTCCCAATTGTCCAGGCGTTATTACTGCTGATGAATGCAAAGTGGGCATTATGCCCGGCTTTATTTTTAAAAAAGGAAAGATCGGCATTGTCAGCAAAAGCGGCACACTTACATATGAAGCGGCTGATCAGGTTGCTAAGGCAGGACTTGGTATCAGTACTGCGATCGGTATCGGTGGCGATCCTATTATCGGCACAACCACAAAAGAAGCTGTTGAACTTTTTATGAATGATGCTGATACTGATGCCATTGTTATGATCGGTGAAATTGGTGGTGGTATGGAAGCAGAAGCTGCGAATTATATTAAATCAACCGGCAATAAAAAACCTGTTGTTGGTTTTATTGCAGGCCAGACAGCTCCTCCCGGACGTCGTATGGGACACGCCGGTGCTATTGTTGGCGGAGCAGATGATACTGCTGCTGCTAAAATGAAGATCATGGAAGAATGCGGAATTCATGTAGTGGCCAGTCCTGCAGATATTGGTAAGACAATGGCTTCAGTGTTGAAGAAATAAGTCGCAGTTTATAAATTGTAAGTAAGATTATCTTATTTAAAAAATACACCCGGTTATTGTAACCGGGTTTTTTAATGGATTGACATGATGCTTTGTACTGCTGTACTTATAATTTAAAACCTAAAACTTATAACTTTCCAAAATACCCACCAGTACGCTTGTACTCAAAAAATTTACTGATCATATTTACAGCCTAAACTTTAAAAAATATGATCATCGTAGTAAATCACAAAATCAACAATTCAGCAGAGTTCTGGGCATCTGCACAAAAAAGTCTTCCCGAATTACCAATCAGTGGTGTAAATAAAATCATCCAGGTCATGCCTAATAATGAAATGAGCGAAGCCGTTTGTGTTTGGGAAGCAGACAGCATCGAGCAACTCAACACTTATCTGCGCAGCAAAGTACATAACTGGAGTACAGAGACATACTTTGAATTAAACGCGCCTGCCTCAATGGGCGTTCCGCAATAGAGATGACAGATAACAGTTGACCGTTGACAGGCTAGATAAGTTAATATAGTTCAGATGGAGAGAATGAACTGCAGTATTTATCGACGCGCCTAACCATATCAACCTTATCAACTCTATTAAATTTATCAACTTCCGTGTATGCCCGTGGCATCCGTGGCTAAAAAAAGCCCTCCGCAGAAAACTGCAGAGGGCCTATCTTAAAACACCCTGTAAAAAACTATCTTCCTGTTCTGATATATCTTGACAGCTCATCTTTGCTGCTGCTGAAACTGAAGGCGTCATTTACGCAATAATAATTTTCTTTATCAGTACAGTTGCTATAAGCATATTTTGCGATGGCAAGCTTGCTTTGATCGAAAGAAAATAACTGTACTACCTGTTTTACCTGTTCTGCGCTGAGGTAACTGGATGATAACACCTGCATTGCGATATTCTGTTTGGTATTATCAAATGCTTCTCTGCGGATAGATTGTTTAAATTGTTCAAATGACTGGATACTCATAGGCTGATTATATTTTCTGCCATTGTTCTCCCATTTATCATCACGTTTATCATCATTACGACGTCCATCATTTCTGTTATCATATCCTTTGTTATCACGGCCATTGAAAAAAGGATGTTCGCTGATATCTATCTTACCATTACCGCTTACACTGACAATAGTTTCAAAGTTAGCCCTCAGGTACATGTTACCGTCATAAAGGGTTTTGTTTGATCTGCGTCCAAAAAAACCAGTACGGGTTGCTTCATATATTTTAATGTTGTGTGAACCGCTGTTCAGGTCACCAAGAGATGTTACGTTATCAAATCCATTTGTTTTAGTGTAGCCATCAACCATAATTGTCAGATTTTTTTTGTTGTTAGAATTAATTGTAAGTTTTGTTGTACCGCGATCAGCAAAGCTGCTTAACGATACCGCCAGGACAAGGCTTAAGAAGAATAATTTTTTCATTTTGTAAAATTTAAATCAGTGAATAATTGTTTTGCAGCAGTAATTCCAAACGCTATGCCACCGAAGTAAAATTTGCATGTAAGAAATTGTTAAAGGAATTTTTTTGAGATTTACGCACAAGAAGAATTGCTTTTTTGAATGACCTTTTTTATACTACTTTGTTCGTGTTTGCCTGGGGTCTTGTTCGTGTTTTGTTCGGTGTTGTTCGGTAATTACCGAACAACACCGAAGGATTCCCGAAGCAAACACGAACAAAACATCCGGAAAATGAAATGAAAATATCACAATCAGTTTTCGGTGATCAAGTTGGTCTTTAACATTTATTTGGTTATCAGCCTGTGTAAAAAAATCTTTCGGTTGCATCCACCCTTTCCTGTAACTTACTATAACTTGTAAAAAAATATGCAGATGTACAAAAGAATAAAATGGCTGGCTTCAATTCTGTTACTTTTAATCACACAGCTGGCATTTTCCCAACAAAAAATGAATGACTATTCTGCCAACTGGAAAAAAGTAGAAGACCTGGAAAAGAAAGGCCTTACCAAATCTGCAAAAGAAGAAGTATTAAAAATATACGATTTGGCAATAAAAGACAGGCAGGACGCCCAACAGATCAAAGCTTCCATGTACCTCATCAAATACAGAAATCTTGTAGAAGAAGACAACCAGGAGAATAATATTTTTTATGTAGATACCCTGATTGCAAACGCCAAAGCTCCTGTCAAAAATATATTACAAAGTATGCAGGCACAAATGTTCTGGCAATACCTGCAGAATAACCGCTGGAAATTATACAACCGTACAAATCTTACTGAAGAAAAAAGTAAAGACATCGCTACCTGGAGCATGGATAAATTGTACAGTACTGCTACCAGGCTTTATACAGCTTCCCTCTTAAATGAAGCACTGTTGAAAAGCACTAAACTCGATAGTTTTGATCCCATCCTTACCAAAGGAGAAAATACGAGATCACTCCGCCCAACACTTTTTGATTTTCTTGTTTTCCGGGCACTGGCCTATTTTACCAACAGTGAAAAGGATGTCAACAAACCAGCGTACGCATTTACGTTGAACGACGAAAAAATCTTTAGCCCGGCTGATCAATTTGTAAATCTCTCTTTTAAAACCAAAGACAGTGCATCACTTTATCATAAAGCTATTGGGTTATACCAGGATATTCTAAAATTTCATTTATCGGATGCCAGTCCTGCTGCATTAATAGATGCGGATATTGCGCGGCTGCAGTTCATGTATACAAACGCCGTAATCCCTGAAAAACAAAAATTGTATGAAGCATCCTTACAATATATAGAGCATAAATATCCTGATGCGCCTGCCACTGCAATGGCATCGTATCGTAAAGCTCATCTGCACTATACACAAGGACAGGAGTATGATCCTTTACTTAAAACAGAAAATCAATACGAGATCAAACGTGCAAAAAATATCTGCGAAGCCATTGTCAGAAAATTTACCAGAACTGAAGGTGCGGCAAATGCACAGAATCTTATCAATACTATTCTGATGCCATCTCTCAGACTTCAGACAGAGAAAGTAAATGTAATCGGACAACCCTTCCGTTCTTTGGTAAATTATACTAACATCAGTAAACTTTATTTCAGAATAGTTAAGACAAACCGTGAGGACATTATAAAACTCGATCAGAAAAATTATGAAAATCAATGGGCAGAAATAACAAAATTAAAAGCACTGAAGGAATGGAATATTGATCTACCCGACCTGCAGGATTACCAGCAGCATGCAGTAGAAATAAAATCAGATGCGCTCAGCAATGGCATTTATTATATCATCGCAAGCAAGAGCGCGGATTTTTCTGTTACCAAAAACATCCTTGCTAAACAACTGATCTATCTCAGCAATATCAGTTATATCCACAACAACAATGATTATTATGTACTTGACCGCGATAACGGCCAACCGCTTTCCGCTGCAAAAGTGCAGGTATGGGAAAGAAATTATAACAGCAACAGCAGCCGTTATGATTTTACAAAAGCAGAAACATACAGTACAGATTCACGCGGTTATTTTAAAATGAAGGATAGCAAATCTTACCGCAATGTCAGTTTTCAGTTTATCAATGGCAGTGATGAATTGTTTATGAATGAAGAACAGAATGTGTATGATTATTATAATTATGCAACAACAGAAAAGATAAAGCCGGTAACTTTTTTATTTACTGACCGCAGCATTTACCGGCCCGGACAAACAGTGTTCTTTAAAGGCATTGTTGTAAGCAGGAATAATAATAACCGCAGTGATATCGTTCCTGATTTCAAAACAGCCATTTATCTTAAAGACGCCAATAACCAGAACCTTTCGAATATAACGGTCACCAGCAACGAATTTGGCTCATTCAATGGATCGTTTAAATTACCAGAAGGAATATTAAATGGCTTGTTTACCATTACAGATAACAATACAGGTAGTACCCAGCAGATCAGTGTGGAAGAATATAAGCGTCCTAAATTTTTTACAGAGATGCCAAAACCAAAAGGAACTTACCGCATCAACGACAGTATCAGCATTACCGGTACTGCAAAAGCATACGCAGGAAATAATATTGATGGTGCTAAGGTTAAATACCGTGTGGTGAGAAAAGTTCAATACCCAATCTGGTGGGGTTATTGGGGTTATACAAGAAAGATGCAGAATAGCTATCGCCCGATACCTAATTCAGGAAGCACCGGGCAGGAAATAACAAGCGGAGAAATTACAACAGATGCGAAAGGCGAATTCCATATCAGTTTTAAAGCAATTCCTGATGAGACTGTAAACAAAAAAGATCAACCCACTTTTTATTATGAAGTAAGTGCCGATGTAACAGATATCAATGGTGAGACAAGAACTGCGAGTACTTCTGTTGCTGTTTCCTACCAGGCATTGCAGTTGAATATTGATGTAGCAGCAAAATTACCGGTAGACAGTCTGAATCAATTAAGAATTACCAGCACCAATACCAATGGCCTCGAGGAAAAGACAACAGCAACTGTCATTATAGAAAAATTAAAAAGTCCGGGAAAAATATTCCGGGAAAGATATTGGGATCAACCGGATCAGTTCATCATGAGCAAAGAAGAATACTATAATTATTTTCCTTATGATGTTTATAAAGACGAAGACCAGGTAAATAAATTTCCTGTTGCATCTAAAGTTTTAGAACGTACCGATTCAACCAACTCAACATTCAACACGCAACATTCAACATTTACAGCCGGTTGGTATAAGATTACTGCATTTACCAAAGACAAATATGGAGAAGATGTACGGGCAGAAAAATATGTTGAGTTGACAGATGAAAATCAAACGGTCATTGATAAAGCCATCAGCGTAAATGTAAAAAAATCAATCCTGCAGCCGGGAGAAAAAATACAATACAATATTGCAAGTGGTTTTGATAAAGTGTGGTTGATCCATACCCGTAATTTTATGGGTAAGAAAAAAATCACTGACTATACAGAGATCAGCAACAGTCCAAAGTCATTTGAAATACCTGTTACAGAAACGGATCGTGGTGGTATCTCGATGGATATCATTTTTGTAAAACATAACCGCGTTTATAATGACCAGGAAACATTTGCAGTTCCCTGGAGCAACAAAGAATTAAATATCAGTTACAATACTTTCCGTGATAAATTATTACCGGGCGCCAATGAAAAATGGAGTGTAAAGATCAGTGGCAGCAAAGGTGAGAAGACAGCAGCAGAAATGCTGGTATCAATGTACGATGCTTCACTGGATCAATTCAAGCCACATGACTGGACGCGATTAAGCAGTCTCTGGCCATCGATCTATCCGGATTATAACTGGACGAATAACAGTTTCACTTCAGTTCAATCGCAGGAAAAAAATGATCTGGGCCAGCCCAATATTTATTATGTAAAAAGCTATGATGAACTGAATGGGTTTGGAAATAATCAATTCTATCTCTATTATTCTCATGATATGAATCCGGATATCAGGTTTGCCGTTAGAGGTGACGCCTCAATCAAAGGACTTAAAAGCGTTGCTGCACCTGTATCTCAGTTATTACAAGGAAAGATTCCCGGCATTCAATTTGAAAAGGGCAGATTCAGCTCAGCTTCAGATACTTTGTCGTTTAACGTTAGCAATCCTAATGAACATCAAAATACTTCATCTAATGATGCTGTACAGATCCGGAAGAACTTCAACGAAACTGCTTTCTTTTTTCCCGATCTTAAAACTGATGCAGATGGCAATGTAGAATTTTCTTTTACCATTCCTGAAGCATTGACACAATGGAAACTGATGACCATGGCTCATACAAAAGATTTGGCCAGTGGTTATTCCGAACAGAAAGTCATTACACAAAAAGACCTGATGGTTCAACCCAATGCACCACGTTTTATGCGGGAAGGTGACCGGATGGAGTTCAGTGCCAAGATTGTAAATCTTTCGGATAAAGAAGTAACGGGACAGGCCACTCTTGAGCTACTGGATGCTGCAACCAATAAACCTGTTGACGGCTGGTTCAAGAATATTTTTCCTGCACAATATTTTACAGCAGGAGCAGGACAAAGTATCGCGGTTAAATTTCCGATAGATATTCCCAATAATTTTAATTCAGCATTGACCTATCGCATTATTGCAAAAGCAGGTAATGTAAGTGATGGCGAAGAAACATCATTGCCTGTATTGACCAACAGAACCCTTGTCACAGAATCATTGCCATTGAATGTGCGTAATACAAATCAAAAAGATTTTAAGTTTGAGAAACTACTGAAAAGCGGAAGCAGTACAACGCTTTCCACTCATGCACTCACGGTTGAATATACCAGCAACCCCGCATGGTATGCAGTGCAGTCTCTTCCTTATTTAATGGAGTATCCATACGAATGTGCAGAGCAGACCTTCAACCGTTACTACGCCAATACACTCGCTACTTATATCAGCAATTCAATGCCCGCTATCAAAGCAGTATTTGAAAAATGGAAAGCAACCTCACCCCCCGCCTTCTCCAAAGGAGAGGGAGACGAAGCATTGCTTTCCAATCTGCAGAAGAATGAAGAACTGAAATCTGCATTGTTACAGGAAACGCCCTGGGTAATGGATGCGCAAAATGAAAGTCAGCAAAAGAAAAACATTGCTTTGTTATTCGACATGATAAAAATGAGCGCCGAAATGAACAAGGCATTGAACAAATTAAAAGACATGCAGCTTTCTAATGGAGGTTTTGTCTGGTTCAAAGGCGGTTCTGATGACCGGTATATTACTCAGTATATTATCACAGGTATCGGTCATCTCCGTAAATTGAATGCATTAAACGGAGCAGCGTATGAATCTTTAAAAAGTATGGTAGACAAAGCGATTCCTTATCTCGATAAAAAAATAAGAGAAGAATATGATGATCTGCTTCGGTATAAAGTAAAACTCAGTGATAACAACTTAAGCCAGACCGCCATCCAGTATCTGTACATGCGCAGTTTCTTCCCGGAATATAAAATGGAAACTTCAGCAACTACTGCGGTGAATTATTATAAAGGCCAGGCAAAAAAATTCTGGTTATCCGAAAGTAAATATATGCAGGGCATGATCGCCCTTGCATTATTCCGTGATAAAAATACAGTAACTGCAAATGCCATAATAAAATCACTGAAAGAAAACAGTATTGAAAAAGACGAAATGGGGATGTACTGGAAAGAATTCAGCACCGGTGGATATTACTGGTATCAGTCTCCGATAGAAAGCCAGGCCATGATGATCGAGGCATTCAGTGAAATAGAAAATAATAAAGTCACAATAGATGATCTGAAGACCTGGTTATTAAAAAACAAACAGACCAATAACTGGCGAACCACCAAAGCCACTGCAGAAGCCTGTTACGCCTTGTTACTGAATGGCAGCAACTGGCTTAGTGAAGAAAAAGAAGTAACGATTAGTCTGGGCAATACCATTATTAAAAGTACCGACGAAAAAACAGAAGCTGGTACCGGTTATTTCAAAAAAAGAATTGAAGGCGAAAAAGTAAAACCCGAAATGGGGAACATCAGCGTAAGCATAAAATCAGCTGAGTCTAAAAGCCCCCCTTCAGGGGTTGGGGGTTGGGGAGCTGTTTACTGGCAATACTTTGAAGACCTTGATAAGATTACCTCTGCAGAAACTCCATTGAAACTGACCAAACATTTATTTATAGAAACAAATTCTGATAAAGGCCCTGTACTGAAAGCGATCAATGACGGAGATGAAATAAAGATCGGTGATAAAATAAAAATAAGAATAGAATTAAAGGTCGACCGGGATATGGAATATGTTCACATGAAAGATATGCGTGCTGCCTGCATGGAACCGGTGAATGTGATCAGTCAATATAAATACCAGGGTGGCCTTGGTTATTATGAGACTACCAAAGACGCCAGCACTAATTTTTTCTTCAGCCATATAGCAAGAGGCACTTATGTTTTTGAATATTCCGTTTTTGTAACACATGCCGGCAATTTCAGTAATGGCATTACCAGCATTCAATGTATGTACGCGCCGGAGTTTACGTCACATTCTGAAGGAATCAGAGTAGACGTTCAGTAAACTTTCAATTTGATGAAGTGTGCAGGAATGGTTGTATTGTTAAATTGTTGAATTGTTGTGAGTGAAATTAAAGTAGCTGACTGCTTACTAACAATTCAACGATATTGCCATTTTAGCAATTCTATTTTTCCTGCCATGGACCTTTGACCATGGACTATGGACTTTCCTTATATTCGTCTATCAAAAATACTGCACATGAACAATGAGAATGATGCCATGTACAATATACCCATGCGTTACCGCAAAATGGAAAACCTGCACATTGTATTCTGGCTTTTTAAAGATATCAGCTGGTGTATGATCTGGCGGCCGCTCGGCATCGCAATGATCTTTCCCACACTCATCATCGCCATCATCATTACCATCCGCACGCGGCAATACGTGAGTGAGATCTGTCATAACCTGGCCATCGTATTCTGGATCAGCGCCAATTCATTCTGGATGATCAGCGAGTTCTTTCATTTCGATTCAATGATCGTTGCCGGCAACATCATGTATAAATATCTTTCCATCATTCCATTTGGTATCGGCATTCTGATATTGAGTTATTATTATTTATTGTGGAGACCGAGGCACCGCAATCTTGTAGAAACAATGTAGAACGAATTTGGTGATTTGGTAATTTGCTGATGAATACAAATACAGTTTGACTTAGTTGTTTCTTCATTTATCCTGTTTTGTGGGAAGGCTCATCAAGTCTGGAATACCAATGATGTTTTTTAACCGCAAAGACACGCAGGCACAAAGGACCTCTAGATTTGTTGTTTCGCATAGCTATAGCTTCCCGTCTTTTGGCTTCCCGTCAAAAAAGAATATGAATTATTTCAATCTAATGGTCATATTATCAGACAGCATCACCAAATCATCAAATTACCAAATCAGCACATCTACACACCTGCACATCTACACATCTGCTTCCATCACCAAATTTCCAAATCAGCAAATCTTCAAATCCTTATCTTTGCCGCTCAAAATTAAGTAAGCGATCATGTACAGAACTCATACCTGCGGCGAATTAAGAGCTTCCGATATTTCATCAACTGTAACCCTTGCCGGTTGGGTGCAGACTGTCCGCAAATTCGGCAGCATCACTTTTGTTGATCTGCGTGACCGTTATGGTATTACCCAATTATTATTTTCAGAAACACTGAATGCTGATCTGGATGCCAATCCGCTCGGACGAGAATTTGTATTGCAGGCCACCGGTAAAGTAAATGAACGCAGCAGTAAAAATGCAAATATTGCAACAGGTGATATTGAAATACTTGTTACAGAATTTTCAGTGTTGAATAAATCTATCACACCGCCTTTCACGATACAGGATGACACCGATGGTGGTGATGACCTCCGCATGAAATACCGATTCCTGGATCTCCGCAGAAATGCGGTTAAGAAAAACCTGGAGATCCGTTATTCCGTAAACCGCTCTGCAAGAAATTACCTGCATGAAAATAATTTCATGGATATTGAAACACCATTTCTTATTAAATCAACACCGGAAGGCGCAAGAGATTTTGTGGTGCCGTCAAGAATGAATGCCGGACAGTTTTATGCATTGCCGCAATCACCGCAAACTTTCAAACAGTTATTAATGGTAAGTGGCTACGACCGTTATTACCAGATCGTAAAATGTTTCCGCGATGAAGATCTTCGTGCCGACCGTCAACCTGAATTCACACAGATCGATTGTGAAATGGCATTCGTGCAACAGGAAGACATTCTTGCCATGTTTGAAGGCCTGGTAAAACGAATATTTAAAGACGTTAAGCATATCGACTATACAGATAAAGTTGAACGCATGACCTGGGAAGAAGCGATGTGGACTTACGGTAACGATAAGCCGGATATCCGTTTTGGTATGCAACTCTGCAATCTTAAATTCCCTGGGCATACTTTTCCGGCAAAAGCTGTTTTGACCTCACCCCCCGCCCTCTCCAAAGGAGAGGGAGCCGTGCAGGATACTCAAAGCATTGAAGCCTCAAAAGCCTTCTCCAAAGTAGAGGGAACAGTGCAGGATGCTCAAAGCATTGGAGATTCAAAAGTCCTCTCCTTTGGAGAGGATTTAGGTGAGGTCATAAAAGGATTTCCGGTCTTCGATGAAGCAGAGACCGTTATTGCCATTGCTGTACCCGGATGCAGCGAATACAGCCGCAAACAAACCGATGAACTAACGGAATGGGTAAAGCGCCCGCAGATCGGCATGAAAGGATTGGTGTACATTAAATGCAATGCTGACGGGACTTTTAAAAGCAGTGTAGATAAATTTTACAACGAAGAAAAATTAAAGGCTATTGCTGCAGCTGCAAATGCAAAAGCTGGCGATCTCATTTTAATACTGGCCGGTGCTGAAGAGCGTACAAGAAAAGCCATCAGTGATCTGCGCCTTTATCTCGGTCAAACACTCGGACTTAGGAAGGCGGATGAATTCAGATTATTGTGGGTGCTGGATTTTCCTTTATTTGAATATGATGAAGAAGGTAATCGCTGGGTAGCAAGGCATCATCCGTTCACTTCACCCAAGCCAGACCAGATCGCAACAATGATTAATAATAACCCGGCGATTGAAAATGCTGCAGAATACCTGAAACATCCTTATGCCAATATTAAAGCAAATGCTTATGATATGGTATTGAATGGAAACGAGATCGGTGGCGGTTCCATCAGGATCTTTCAAAGAGAATTACAGGAAAAAATGTTTGCCGCGCTGGGAATGGATGCTGAAGAACAGCAACACAAATTCGGTTTCCTGCTGGGCGCTTTTGAATATGGTGCACCGCCGCATGGTGGCATTGCATTCGGCTTCGACCGTTTATGTGCATTGCTGGGTGGCAGTGAAAGTATCCGCGACTTTATCGCCTTTCCTAAAAATAATTCAGGCAGGGATGTCATGCTGGATGCACCTTCTACCATTGATGCCAAACAATTTGAAGAACTCCAGATAAAGCTTGATCTTAAAGAGCAGGATAAAAAATAAAATGATTATCTTGTCAATCTTTTTTTTATAAACCATTGCTAAAAAAGATTGCCTGCTTTTTAAATTAAGTTATATCATCAATATGGTATTATGCTCCATATATCTAGTATTCGGAGTATATGGTCTGTTGCAGGAACAAAACTTTAACCAGGAAGCTGTCTTAACGTTGATATATATTTTTGTCACGTTCCCGCTATTTATTTTACTCGATATTTTTTGTATCCGCATAAACAGGCTCAATCGGTTTCAACTCATTGCAAACCGATCCGTGAAAATAATGGGTAAACTATTGTCCGTAATATCTATTCTTCTGAGCCTTCTTACGCTGTATTTCTGTTTTAAGGCTTATGATGATCTCGGCCGGATAGGATTTAGAAAGCACAGTAGTCAATGGAATAGCCTGATTTTTTTTATTGGAGTAACTGTTTTGATTGTATTGTCTACTTTGATTAACGTATTATTTTTTGCTGTTTCATTAAAGAAAAATAAATCTATGTACCTGCAAACAATCGATACCATTGGCGAAGACACACTATGAATTGATACCTGCTGAATAATATTATTAATTTTTTTTCGTTTTCTCAGATCATGTTCTCTTTAAAAATCCATAGAGCACTTTCAGTAACAGGCCTTGCCTGCTTTTGCGCTTTCACTGTAGTTATGCTTAGTGAGCAGATCCTCAATCCGGATTTCTTCAGTTTTGGTATCGAGATGTTCATCCCCGTGATACTGGTTTTATTGCTCCCGATTCTCTTTTATGTTTTTTCAATTACCTGGAACAATAAATTAAGAATGGGCAGTCATTCCGATCTCTTCATCATTCTCTTTTTTCTGGGGATCATTTATCTTTCCCTCAATTGTTTTGCTGCTTACAGTATGGGTGACCAGGTTTTCAATACCAGGGAAACAAATATATTCAGTGCGTTTTTTGGTTTTGAACGTGAAGATAATTCTCCGGTCCATCTTTATTATTTTGTTACCAGCGTGCTTTGCCTGCTCTCTACAATACTGTCCCTCATTACAATGGTTGCTATAAAAAAAGGCTACCTGAGCACACACCGTTAAGCTTCCATTTTTAACCGCGTTAACATTTTTCTTCTTACCTTTTCAGCATAAAAAAAAATTATGCGAAGTATTTTCTTATTGGCTACACTTGCCATTGCTGGTTTGGGTTCCTGTAAAAAATCCGGTGGCGATGTAGCTCCTGTAGTGGAAAGTACATTGCTGAACGTGAGTTATGGTGCAGATGCGAAGCAGAATATGGATGTGTATCTGCCGGCGGGACGAAATACAACTGCTACCAAAGTGATGATCATGATTCACGGCGGTGCATGGACGGCCGGTGACAAAACAGACTTCTCGCAATACGTTGACACTTTAAAAAGAAGGTTGCCGGATTATGCCATCTTCAATCTCAATTACCGGTTATCTGCCATTCCGAATAATATTTTTCCTACACAGGAAAATGATGTAAAAGCAGCGCTGCAATTTATTTACAGCAAATCAGCCGAATACCTGATCAGTGATAAATATGTTTTACTGGGTGCCAGTGCAGGCGGGCATCTTGCCATGTTACAGGCATATAAATATACAGTGCCGGTAAAAGTAAAAGCGGTGGTTTCTTTTTTCGGTCCTTCTGATATGACAGACATGTACAATAATCCTGTTGGCGGAAACGCGTTGATATCCTTACTCGTTGCGCAGGCCGTTGGCAAAACGCCGGCACAGGACCCTGCTATTTACAGCAGCAGCAGCCCGGTAAATTACATCACGGCATCATCAGCAATGCCTACTATTTTATTACATGGCGGTCTGGATCAGTTGGTGAATGCTTCACAGTCGGCTGCTGTAAAAAATAAACTCGTAACAGCGGGCATTGTTAATCAATATGTCTTTTATCCAACCGGTGATCATGGAAACTGGGACAATGCAACTTATTTTGATGCCTTTACAAAGATTGAAGCTTTTGTAAGAGCTAACGTGAATTAAAAAAAATAAGGAATAAGAAATAAGAAACACAAAATAAGAAAGTTTACCAACCTGTCACTTCGTAAATAAACTACTCTTCAAAAATTAATACTACTCAACTTTCTTATTCCTTATTATTTATTTCTTATTCCTTATTCTTCCAGACATGATCAGTATAAAAAAACTCCTCTTATCTATATTCATCATTTGCAGTTGCGTTTCTTTTTTATCTGCGCAACCTGTCTTTTCAAAATTCACCACTAAAGAAAACAGGACTAAATTCAACGCTCAGTTGTTGAAAACGATCACAGAAGGTTTATCTGTAACACTTACCGACAGCACAGAAGAAAGTTGGGAAGATGCTTTCAATGCTGCTGAACTGATCGGTTATCATGATGAAACGCTGATACAAAGAACAAAAACTGCTTTTATTGATATTGATAAAAGGTCTACCGGCTTTCAACGTTCATTGTTGGAAATGCTATATACTTTACAGATAAAAGATTTTAAGAAAGATGCATTAGCCTTATTAAAAAAATCTTCTGATGCGAAGATTATCGCTATGTGTGCTGAGTATCTTGTGATGGTGGATCCCTCTAAAGAAAACGAGGACAATATTACAGAGCTCTGTTATGCCAAAGCAGAAAAACTTCAGAATGAGGCCGGCAGTTCTGCAATCATGTATGAATTGCTGCGTCACCTTTTCAGTTTTTTTGAAAAGAAAAATATTCCTGATGAGTATCCTGCAGTATTGTTTGATAAAAATTATCTGAAAGGAAGCACTGTGATTTACAGCATTCAGCGTAAGAACCGGAATTATCCAGGTATTGTGATCATAAAAGATACTGCCGGTAATTTTTATAAAGATGAAAACGGCAGTTTTTTTTCTGTTACCCAATTGGCGAGAAGTGAGAGTAATCTTCCGGGCTATCTTACAAATGGTAATACACCGCAGGGTTTGTTCCGCATGTATGGATTTGATATAAGCAAAAGCAGTTTCATCGGACCGACAACAAACATTCAGTTGACGATGCCGTTAGAGACCTCTGTTCAGCATTTTTTAAAAGACAGTTCAATAAAAGATACAGTCTGGTCGCCCGAATTATATCAGCAACTATTACCTGAACAACTGAAAGATTTTAACCCATTGATGGAAAGTTTTTATGCAAGTCTTGCCGGCCGAACCGAGATCATTGCACATGGCACTACAGTAGATCCTGAATTTTATAAGGGACAGTCGTATTATCCGTTAACGCCAACCGCCGGATGTCTTTGCAGCAAAGAAATCTGGTTTGCCAATGGAACCCGCGCCATCAGTGATCAGCAGCTATTGGTTGATGCTGTAAAAAAAGCAGGCGGTGCCAATGGATATGTGATTGTGCTGGAGTTGAATGATGAACAGAAACCAGTTAGTTTAAATGATGTTTTAATTTATTTGAAATAGCCAAATGATTGGACAAAAACAAATGCTCAATAATCAATGCTCAATATTCAATTTAAGAAGTTACTCACCTTGAGCATTGATTATTGAACATTGAATATCGAATATTTCATTATCTATTTCAAATCTAAAACTGCTTTCTATCCAATCCTTTCAACATTCCTTGTTCCTTGTTCGACATTCAGTATTGCCGCACTCTTTTGCACAACTGCCCACCTTGAACATTGTGTATTGAATATTGAAAATTTTATTTTAATCTTCATTAGAAAAATTATTGCCTGAACTTGTCAGACCAGCCCGTCAGAAATTTCTCAAATAAAAATTTATTCATCTTGGGCATTGAAAATCCAACATTGATTATTGAGTATTTATTGAATCATTATCAGAAAAATCATTACCGGGACTTGTCAGACGGGACGTCAGACAAGTCCCTTGTTCATCATTCTGTATTACGTAACTTTATAGCATGAGCACCCCTCTTGCAGAAAGAATGCGTCCTGAAACGCTGGATGAATTGGCCGGGCAACAGCACCTCACCGGAAAAGGAAGTGTATTACGGGCTGCTATCGAACAGGGCAAATTACCTTCAATGATTTTGTGGGGACCGCCGGGAGTTGGTAAGACAACCATCGCGAACATCATTGCGCATACTTTGCAGGTTCCGTTTTATACATTGAGCGCCATTTCTTCCGGGGTAAAAGAAGTAAGGGAAGTAATTGAAGATGCCAAAACAAAACCCGGAGCCATTCTTTTTATTGATGAGATCCATCGTTTTAATAAAGGCCAGCAGGATGCATTGCTTGGTGCCGTTGAAAAAGGAATCATCACATTGATCGGCGCTACAACAGAAAATCCTTCCTTCGAAGTGAACAGTGCATTATTAAGCCGTTGCCAGGTATATGTATTAAAATCGTTGGACAAAGATGACCTCATCCGGCTCCTGAATGATGCATTGAAAAAAGATGCACTGCTCAGCAAAAAAAATATTCAGCTGAAAGAGACCGAAGCATTACTGACGATCTCCGGAGGTGATGCCAGAAAGTTACTGAACCTGCTGGAATTGGTGACAGATGCTTTGGGCACTAATGCAATTATCACCGACGATCAGGTGATGGAGGTAGCTCAGCAACGCATTGCCTTATATGATAAAAAAGGTGAACAGCATTATGATATTATTTCCGCATTTATTAAAAGTATGCGGGGCAGCGATCCTAACGGCGCGGTGTACTGGCTGGCAAGAATGATCGAAGGAGGAGAAGATGTAAAGTTCATTGCCAGGCGGATGGTGATTTTCGCCAGTGAAGATATCGGCAATGCTAACCCCAATGCATTATTGCTGGCGACCAGCACTTTTACTGCAGTCAATCTCATTGGATATCCCGAAAGCAGGATCATACTTTCTCAATGCGCTGTGTATTTAGCAGGTTCTGTAAAAAGCAATGCCTCTTATGCTGCAATCGGTTCGGCCATGGCTGCCGTGAGTCAATCCGGAGATTTGCCTGTACCGCTTCATCTTCGCAATGCTCCCACTAAATTGATGAAACAGATGAATTACGGTAAAGATTATAAATATGCGCATCAGTTTGATGACAACTTCACTTTGCAGGAATATCTTCCGGATAAATTAAAAGGAACAGCATTTTATGTTCCGCAAAAAAATGCAAGAGAAGAAGAAATGAGAAAATTTCTAAAAGAAAGATGGAAAGAAAAGTATGGATATTGAATACAGGAATATTGAACAAGGAACAAGGAACCTGTCTGACGTCTCGTCTGACAGTTCCGGCAAGAGTCTAAAAACATAAATGATCAATACTCAATAATATTCAATGCTAAATCATATTCAGAAAAACTCTGCACTAACAATCAACAAATGATCAACTGGATATATAAACCATTCAACGAACTATCACTGGAAGAATTATATGCTATTCTCCGTTTGCGCAACGAAGTATTTGTAGTAGAACAGAATTGCCCTTACCAGGATCTTGATTACAAAGACCAATATTCATGGCATCTTGCAGGCTGGGATGATAACAATCTTGCTGCCTATACCCGCATCATTCCGCCGGGAATTTCCTATGATGAAGCCAGCATCGGCAGGGTGGTTACTTCGCCGGCATTCCGCCGATCGGGTGCCGGAAGGGAGCTGATGCAGCGATCCATTGAACATACTTTTCAACAATTCCACTGCAGCAATATCCGCATCGGTGCGCAGGTCTACCTGGAAAAATTCTATATCTCACTGGGGTTTTCAGATACCGGAAAGCATTACCTGGAAGACAATATTCCTCATATGGAAATGCTGTTGAAAAAATAATTATGGTTCTTACAATATTCGCGATGCTTTAACGTTTTTAGACAGTGGTAATTTAAATCAGGACCAGAAGAACGGCTTTGTAGAAGATTTAATTCCCCATTCCAATTCCTAAATCGTCTCGAATGAAAAATCGTTTACACAACTGTATCCGCAGGACTATCTTATTTTCTCTCATCAGTCTGCTTTGTTTCACAAAAACATTTTCTCAATCACTTATTTTTGGCAATGAAAAATTCAGGGTCGAGACAGGCATTAACTTTGGGCCAAGTTTTTTCTTAGGCGATCTTGGTGGTAATGTTGGTAAAGGGACCCGTTTTGTAAAGGATCTTAATTTTAAGTTTACCAAATTAATGAAGGGCGCTTTTATCACGGTCTATCCCAATGAGTGGATCGGATTCCGTTTAAACGCAGACTATACTTTCCTCGAAGGATCGGATGCTATAATCAGCACAAAAGGTGTAGATGAATTATGGCGCAAACAACGTAACCTTGATTTCCAGTCGGACGTTTGGGAACTGCAGGCAGGTATTGAATTTTTTCCAACCATGCTTTTCAGAAAATATGATGACTACCAGCCAAGGTTAAGGCCTTATGGCTTTATTGGTGGAGGCATTTTTCATTTCAATCCAAAAGGATCTTTAACTGATGCCAATGGCAATAAGACCTGGTATGCATTGCAGCCGCTCCACACAGAAGGCGAAGGTTTTGCCGAATACCCAAATGCCAAAGAATATAAACTGACACAATTTAATATTCCTGTTGGAGTGGGTTTAAAATTTTATGTATCTGACCGGGTGAATGTAAGTACTGAATTTTTATACAGAAAATCATTTACCGATTATATCGATGATCTGAGCGGCTTTACTGTTGATCCTATATATTTCAGTAAATATCTGAGTGCATCAGATGCTGTTCTTGCAACAAAACTGAGTGATAAGACAATTGGAATTGTTACACCCGGTGTAACGCGTATCGCACCCGGCGTAACAAGAGGTAATCCAAAACAGGATGATGCTTATTTTTCATTGATCTTAAAATTTGGTGTGCGGCTGGGAGCGATCTATGAAAGCACTTTTGCAAGAAAGGCAGCAAGACAAACAAGGTGTCCGCATATTTTTTAGAACAAACTTTAACTCGTAAAATATCCAATTATGAAAAATAGTTTACATACCAATCCGCTGATGTTTAAAATTGTGATACTGCTTACCTGCTTTATGCTGGTAATGGTATATAACAAATCAAAAGCACAGGGCATTAATAGAATGCCTGCGGCGATTGAAAAAAATAAATGATCAAAAATATTGAGTCCGTGCTCATGTCCGCAAAATAAGTAAAGGCAATTTATGTGACTGAAGTTAACTCCCAAGGAAGCGACGCGTATTCATATGCATTGTGACCCCTGAAACCACAAACTTTCGACTTCGTTTTCATGCTTGCCTTATTTATTGTAAAATCCCATCTTCGGATGGGGTTTTTATTTTAATTGATAATTAATATTGGGTAGTTGATAATGTGCTGGGCAATATTTTATGTTGAATAGTAACTATCTTTTTTAAATAGATAATTTTAATATGGTTAATTGATAATTCTCTAAACTTAAAACATTCAGCCTTTTCAGAAAAAATTTGCGAATTGAAAAAATTATCAATTATCAATTATCCATTATCAATTCTTCAGAGTTCTGCCTTTAAATAAAGTCCTGTATAACTTTCCTTCACCTTCACCAATTCTTCCGGAACACCTTCAAATAAAAGATGCCCGCCCCCATCACCGCCTTCAGGACCGATATCAATAATATGATCTGCAACTTTAATTACATCCATATTGTGTTCAATGACCAACACGGTATTCCCGCGGTCAACCAATTTATAGATCACATCCAGCAAATGTTGTATGTCCTGAAAATGTAAACCCGTTGTGGGTTCATCCAGTATATAAAATGTTTTGCCTGTATCCTTTTTACCAAGTTCAGTTGAAAGCTTTACCCGCTGTGCTTCTCCACCACTCAGTGTTACAGCGCTTTGGCCCAATGTAATATATCCGAGCCCGACTTCCTGCAGCA
>JBDUCW010000047.1:0-31761 GCA_040003235.1 Ferruginibacter sp.
TCCAGCTTCACTTCCTGGCCTTGAATGACCGGGCCAACCGTTCCGAATTTTGTTCCGCCTTTGAATTTACAATTCACACTGATCACCGGACTGTTTTCAGTTGGCCCATAACCTTCATAAATCGGAATTTTGGCAGCAGTGAAAATTCTGATCAGCCGCACCTGGCAGGCTGCACCGCCGGTAACGATGGTTTCAATATTATTGCCCAATGCTTCGCGCCATTTACTGAACACCAGTTTATTTGCGAGCGACAACTGCATATTATACCACGCGCCACCGCTTTTAAGAATATCATATTTATCACCCAGGCCCACTGCCCAATAAAATAATTTCTTCTTGATGCCTTTTTGCTCAGCACCTTTCTGCATGATCTTTTCGTAAACTTTTTCAAGCAGGCGGGGAACGGTACAGAATAAGGTTGGTTTGACTTCTTTTAAATTATCACCGATCGTTTCAAGACTTTCAGCATAATAAATACTGATGCCGCTTACGATATAGATGAAACTGACCATCCTTTCAAAAATATGATTGAGCGGAAGAAAGCTTAGTGCCCTGGATAAAGGCTGGTCTTCAAAAGGAAAAGTTTCCTTGGAGTTGAGCACATTACTTACAATGTTTTTATGACTGAGCATTACGCCTTTTGGCGTACCCGTTGTGCCCGAAGTATAAATAATAGTAGCACAATGTTCTTCTTTGATTGTTTTTTTTATTTCGTTCAGAATGCCGTGATCATTGCCCATATCGAGCACCTTGTTCCAGCTGTCCACACCCGGTAGGTCATCAAAACTAAAAATATTTAATAATGTAGGTACACGATTGCGGATGCTGTTTACTTTATCCAGTATATCCTGGCCACTTATAAAAACATATTTTACAGAAGCATCATTAAAAATAAATTCAAGTTCATTTACATTAGTGGTTGGATAGATGGGACATAATGCAGCACCGATCTGCTGGCAGGCGAAATCGAGCATAAGCCATTCAGGCCGGTTCTTGCTGATGAGTGCAATCTTGTCCTGATTTTCTATTGTAAGATCGTTGCCACTAACGCCAAGGGAGAGCAGCCCTGCGCTAAGCTTATCAACAGTGACTTTTACTGATGCAGTGCTGTATTTTCTCCAGCTTCCGTTAACCTTGTCGGACAGCATATCCTCTTTGGGATATTTCTGCAACTGGTAATCAAGAAAATCAAAAATCCTTTTACTTTCATTCATAGCAATCAGTGTAGTTTGTTATTACCGGAATTGATCAGACTTTTTTCGTTGGCAAAAAATAACTATCGTTAATCAGGTGATTGATTAATTTTTTAACTGACGACATCCAATAAAAATTATTACTTTTTATCTTTCAGCCGCTGGTATTCTTTTTCAGCAATATCATCCCTGCTGCTGCCATAAGCTTTCACAAAACGAAGCACAAGTCCAATGCCCCATCCAAGCATTACCCAGGCAGGCCATGGCAGCCCATGATGTTCGCGGATATGGCCTTCTGTAAACCACCAGATGACCCACAATATGCCATTCACTACACAGTAGCTGACCAGGTCTCTTTGAAAATTGGCGCGTTGCTTTGCCACTTTCCATAGCTGTTCGTCACGTTCTTCCATAAAATAAATTTTCAACAAAATAGGTAAAATAAAACAATAAAGAACGCTACTGCCGTGATTTGTATCAACGGATAAACTTTCCGGGGAATATTTTTAAAGCCGGTTATCTCAATTCCTGATCTTCATGAATGAGTACTGATCAGCGTTCAGCGGTTTTCTGATAATACTGCCCTGTGGGAATTTTAAAGATCCTTCCTTTCTGAAAGCGGGTAAATTCGCCATATTCTGCGGAATGAGTGCTGGTCCAGTTCTGGTAAGCCGCCAGGTTCTGCGCAGCACCAAAAATCCATTGATTATAGGCATCAAACATGCCGTCCTGCAATAACTGCCTTTGCAATTCAAACTGGCGGAGTGGAAATTTATTGCCAAAGTCGGTGTACCAATCCAGAATAAAC
Source organism: Ferruginibacter sp. (assembly GCA_040003235.1). Taxonomy (GTDB): domain Bacteria; phylum Bacteroidota; class Bacteroidia; order Chitinophagales; family Chitinophagaceae; genus Ferruginibacter. The sequence continues at coordinate 2,002 of JBDUCW010000047.1, forward strand.
CTGGTACGGATCATCGTAAGTGTTTCAGGATTGAGGCCATTGGCGGCAACATTACTTTGTTTGTTCATTGTCTGAAGAAAGGCATCCATAAAACCATTCTTTGTTTTTACATTCCTTGCAAGATCGGCATCGGCAAAAAGTTTTTTATAACTGGCGAGCAGAATATTTTTTATTTCCGGAGTTCTGTTGCCGAGCGGTTCCATATTGATGAAGTTCTCACCATATAAAATACTCCAGACCTTATCGGTACCTGAATAATAAAATTTGCAGGCGTTGTAATAATTTTTTGAATAAGAAGGATCCATTTCAATTCCTTTTTCCCATTGCCTGATGGCATTATTGTCCTGCCTGTTCCAGAGCATCTCTCCGTATTCGTTATAAAGCGGACCGCTATCCGGAAATTTTTTGATGCCTTTGCGATAAGCTTTTTCACATTCTTCGGCATTGTTGAGCAACTGATAAATATTTGCAGCAATCTGAAAACACTGATCATCTGCATCATCGCGGTCGAGTGTTGGTTTGATGACAGCGAGTGCCTTATCAGCTTCATTCTGGTAGTAATAACATTGGGCTAGGTCTTTGGCCATCTCTGTATTTTTTGGCTCCTGCAGCATTGCACGGTTGAGCACGAGCGTAGCATTGGCATAATCTCCCTGGCGCATAAAGGCCTGCGCTGTTTCGTGTAATTGTTTGGGATCCTGTGGCTGTGCAAGACAACAGATGGTAAGAAAGCAGGCGGAAATAAGGAGGCGAAGCTTTTTCATTGTACTGTAAAGATAGTGGGGGAATGGATAATTGATAATGGATAATTTTTCAATGAGGGATCAGCTTTTAACCTTTTAATACGATAAAGGTTTTACTTCCTTTAATGCCATGTCGGTAAAAACATTGCGGGTTAAGCACCGCTACTGTATATTTGCAACCATTTTTGGCTTCGTCGTACAATGGATAGTATAAGGGTCTCCGAAGCCCTTGATTCAGGTTCGATTCCTGACGGAGCTACAAGTCATTCTTAAAAATATTCGTGCTGAATGCATCAATCATATTTAATGCGAAAATGCCGAATTATCAGTATGTTTAGGCCTTACTAAAACTGAAGACTTTCAGAATGATTATTATTGGTATTTCGGCTTACTATCATGATTCAGCCTGCGCTATTATTAAAGATGGTGAAATAATTGCAGCTGCCCAGGAGGAGCGATTCAGCCGGATAAAGAATGATAAAAACTTTCCGGCAGAGGCCTTGAAATTCTGCCTTGATTTCGCAAATGTTTCAATTCATGAGGTTGATGCTATTGCATTTTATGAAAAACCTTTTCTGAAATTTGAACGGCTCCTGGAAACCTACCTGTATTTTGCGCCTAAAGGCGTAATCAGTTTTATTAAAAGTATGAGCACCTGGGTAAAAGAAAAGTTTTTTTTAAAAAAGATAATAAAAGATGAATTACTTAAGATAGGAAACAAAAAACTGAAGCTTCCTCCAATATTATTTCCTGAACATCATTTATCTCATGCCGCAAGTGCCTATTTTACTTCAGCATTTTCAAATGCAGCCATCCTCACCATTGATGCTGTTGGCGAAAGTGTTTCCACATCTATTTATACCGGTGTAAATAATGAGCTTACTTCAATTCAAGAAATGAAATTTCCCAATTCTGTAGGACTGTTATATTCTGCATTTACTTATTATTTAGGTTTCGAAGTAAACAACGGTGAATATAAATTAATGGGACTTGCTCCTTATGGTAATATTCATGCTGAAGAAACAGCAAAGTTCATTAAGATCATAAAAGAAGAATTATGTACTGTCTATAATGACGGCTCTATTTTTTTACATCAAAAGTATTTTAATTATGCTACCGGGCTGACAATGGTTAACCAAAAAAAATGGAATGGCCTGTTTGGATTCAACAGAAGAAATGAATCCGATGAATTAGAGCAAAGGCATTGCAATATGGCATTGGCTATACAGACTGTCACTGAAGAGATCGTAATTAAACTTGCATATGAAACTAAACACGTAACCGGTGCCTTTAATTTATGTTTAGCCGGAGGCGTAGCGCTGAATTGTGTTGCAAATGGCAAACTGCAAAATGAAAATATTTTTGAGAATATTTATATTCAACCCGCTGCAGGTGATGCAGGTGGATCAATCGGTGCAGCTTTAGCGGTATACCATGTTTTTTATGGAGCAACAAAAAATGAAACCAGAAATGACTTAATGAAAGGCGCATTTCTTGGACCAGCTTTCACAAATGATGAAACAGAAAAGATATTAAATAAATTCCAGCTAAAATATCATCGGCAGGCTGTACCCTTTCTTTATGATACGGTTGCCACTTACCTTTGTGAAGAAAAAGTGGTAGGCTGGTTTCAAGACAGAATGGAGTTTGGGCCCAGGGCATTGGGAAACCGTAGTATACTGGGTGATGCAAGAAGTACTTACATGCAGGAGAAAATAAATCTGAAAATAAAATTCAGGGAAAGCTTCAGACCCTTCGCTCCTGTTGTATTGGCTGACAAAGCGGAAGAATATTTTGATTGTAAGACTGCGTCGCCTTACATGTTGCTTGTACAACAGGTATCTCAAAAATATAAAGTTGCACTTCCTGAAAATTATCAGGAATTTTCTATGAAAGATAAATTAAAGCAGGCCAAAAGCGCATTGCCGGGAATTACACATGTTGACTGTAGTGCACGTATACAAACGGTACATGAGGATACAAATCCAAAACTTTATTCCTTACTGAAAGCTTTTGAAAAAAAGACCGGAGTGCCTGTTCTTATCAATACGAGTTTCAATGTTAAAGAAGAACCAATTGTATGCACACCCACTGATGCAATAAATTGTTTTATGAATACAGATATGGATATACTCGTATTAAACGATTTTGTTTTAATAAAAGATGAACAGACAGATATCAGGATGATTAAAAAAAAAGAAGCAACTAAAATTAATCAGCAATGAGAGTCGCAAAAAAAATAATATTCAGTATCTTTTTTTTCTATATCCTGCTTGAATTGGGATGTTTCATCCTGCTTAAAACAAGATTCAGCAGTGCTCATTTTCCTACTTTTAAAATGATCAGGCAATCTGATTCATTTCAATCTCATATTGCTGAAATAAGCCCTGAATGGGGAATGTGGCATTATCCGAATCAGGTAATTGAACGTAAAATTAATTGTTTGAATTTTACGGTTCATACAAATTCATTTGGCGCGAGGGATAAAGAAAGAGTAAAAGCAGGCGATACCAACAGGGTTATTTTTCTGGGGGATTCATATATTGAAGGATGGGGTATGAATGAAAACAACAGGCTATCAAACCTTATGGAATCTTCGCTAAACAAGGAAGTATTAAATTTTGGATGTGGATGGTTTACACCAACCCAGGAATATCTTGTGTACAAACACCTGGCAAAAGATTTTAGTCACAGTACTATAGTTTGGGCCATCCTTCCTTTTAATGATTTTAATTGCGACGACACGACTTATCATGAACCTGATAACTATTCACATTATCAGCCCTACTTTGAAGGTGAATATCCCAACTATCATTTAATGTACAGGGAAGACAGTCTTTTAAAATCTACATTCAATAAGGAAAATTATAAAAAACCACCGCCCTTATCAGGCAAACAAAAATTCAGTAATTTTCTCAGCGAGTTTACATTCTGGTATAACATTTACCAGAATACCAGGCAAAAAGCGGAAGTTGATCCTTTTTCAAACCAGGGGATATCAGGGTATTATGATTATAAGCAGTCGGAACTTAATAAACTATTGTTTATTATTAAAAAACTGAAGGATGAAGCGATTGGAAAAAAAATAATAATTCTTACGCTTCCGGTAAAAAATGATTTTGAAAAATATAGGGTGAATAAAATAATTCCTTTAAAAAATAGTTTAGATAGTTTTTCCAGGGCTGAAGGCATTACCTATCTTGATCTGTTGACAACGCTGCACTTAAAAGAGAATGATCCGGATAAACTTTACTTCCAATGCGATGGACATTGGAACGAATATGCAAATAAACTTGCGTCGGAAATTTTATTCCCGGTGTTAAAAAATAAATAGCTGATTAATGAGAGAAATGCTGATCACTTTTTGGAAATATCTGAAACAACAAAAAAAATGGTGGCTGATCCCACTGATATTAGTATCATTAATAATCGGGGGGCTACTTATATTCGGAGGTTCATCAGCTTTGGCTCCATTCATTTATTCGCTTTTTTAAAATAACAACATGAAAAGCAATACAAATAACAAAGATTCAGTAATTGCCGTGGTTTTATTATTGCTGATCGTTTTTCAGTTAACCAAAATAAAATACTTCATCAGTATTACCATCCTGTACATTGTTCTTGCCTTACTATTTGAAAAAATAGCTTTTGCGACAGATTTTATATGGAAAAAAATAACTCATGTTTTAGGAAAGATCAGCAGTACAATTTTATTTTCTATTCTTTTTTTCGTTGTCTTCTTTCCTGTCGGAGCGCTACTGAAATTATTTAAAAAAGGAAGCTTTCTCAGATTCTCCGCCAAAAGACCTTCAACTTTTCAAATGAGGAATAAACTTTTTACAAAAGAAGATTTAGAACAGCCTTTCTGAACTTTGCGATTTTTTTCAACCCAATTATTTAACCTGGTGTTTCACAGCCGGCCTGCTTTTCAGATAAGCAAAAATAGCATTCACCTGTTTGTTCGTCAGTTCTGTAAATTTATCCATTGGCGGACTTAGTTCTCTGCCTGATGGACCAATTCCTTTTCTTATTGCATCACTGAATTCTTTTACGGTATAATTGCCGATGCCTGTTTCGTTATCCGGTGTAAGATTGGGTGCGTAAATTCTTTTGCCATTGGGATCTTTTAGTTTTATTCCACCTAATAAATAACCCTTTGTATTTTCCGGATCTAAAAAATCAAGGCCCGTCGTTTTGCGGGAATGGCAATGATAACAGCCGATCACGCCAACCAGGTATTTTCCATATTCCACCGGATTATTTTCGGCGGGTCTTAAAATTCCTTTGTTGTAAGGCGTTGGCCCCATTAAAAAACGAATGCCAGCTTTTCCGATCAGGTTGATCTTTGTTTTTCCTGCAATCATATCATCTGCGGATAAAGCAGCATCACCGGACCGCAGGTAGACGATCATATCATTCACATCTTCATCGGCCATCATCGGCTTCATCATATAAGGCATAAATTTTCCGTTTTTAGCAATGCCTCTTTTAAACAGATAAAACAATTCTGCGTCGCTGTATTTATCAGGCATGCCATATTGTGCAGCATGGGTAAGGTTTGCAGAATAAAGATGACCAGCAATTTTTGGAAGATCATTCAGGTATTTGCCGGTAAACTTTCCTGTTTTAAAATCCATATGGCATCCTGCACAGATCGTGTACACCAGGTTGCGGCCGTTCTCAAAAGAAGCATTTTTTTTCTGAGCAGTAAATTGATCTTTGGTAGTATTGAAATAAAACTTGCAACTCAGGCAGATCATCAGAAAGAAGATGCCCGCTATTATTATTTTCTTTTGATTTTGGATAAACATAAAAAATTAGTCAGTAGAGTTTAAAAGAACATGCCTGCTTTTAGCAGGATTTGTGTTTCATCCTGTGAGTAACCAAATGTTCCTATCAATGCAAATTTGTTGAAAGGCACGAGAATGATTCCGCCGCCATAACCTACTTTCCAATCGTTGGATATTTCTCCAGGTTGCCACACCCTTCCATTATCCAGAAAGGCCAGCAGCCCGATCTTACCATTAAAGAAAAAATTATGCGCAGGAACTAAAAAACGAAATTCATTGTTGTTGTAAAAACTATTCTTGCCATAAAATCTTTCTCTTGCATAACCACGCAGGTTTACATTGCCGCTCAGTTTATTCAGATGATAATAATTGGCATCGCCTGTTAATATACCGCCGCCGGCCCTTGCTGCAAAACTGAATTTATTTCCCAATGGAACATAAAAAGCAAAACTGGAAACTGCCTTAAAAAAAGATTCATTGGTTTTCCTGAGATTCATAACATATCCCGCACCTGCGGAAAAATGAATGCCTTTTGTAGGAACAACCGGATCGTTCACATTTTTATAATCATAACCGGCTTCAACACCTGCATAGTTTTGATCGCTGAAAACGGGTAATGATTTTTCCTGCACATTAATATAACGATCGGTGTTTTCATTCACTTCAATGTCCTGGTAAAATAAAGTAGCATTCAATGAACTGCCGCTTTTAAAATCACGGCTGATACCAAATCCGCCATAAAACCGCCTGCTGAAAACATTAAAATATTTGCTCAAAGCTTTGGTCGTATCTCTTGAATTATTACCGGTACCGAAATAGTTTTCTGCAGCAGGGCCATCAAATTTTGCCTTGATCAAAAAATCCCATTTGCCGATTTTTTCGGGAAACAATCCTACATATTCCGCGTAGGCAGTCTTTCTTATAAACCCATAATTACCTGCGAGGTTATGCGTTGTTTCGAGTGAATCAGTTTTCCAGGACTTTGGCCTATATAAAAGATTTAACCCAATATGCAGGCCTGGTCTGGTAAACAGACCGATAGCATCTTCTTCAAATACTCTGTATACAGGCGGACTAACCAAAAGTACAGGAGACAGTTTTATTGTGGGTTGATAGGTGCTGTCATACAGATTGCTATTGCCTTTGAGTACCTGTATTTTTTTATGATCATTCCCGGTACTGTCAATTACAGTATCAGATTTGGTCAAACCCATCAGCCTTATCTTTATTCCATCTGTGCCGCTGCCCGATAATTTAAAAATGTCTTCATCTTTAAAACCGTACAGCCTGACTTCCTTGGTTTCTTTTTTAAAAATGCTTCTTGAAAAAAACGGTTTCATTTCTACTGCACCATCTTTTTTTATTTTATAAATATGAATATCGGTCTGTTCATTGTTTATTCTGAGAATCTCAAAATATTCTTTTTTATCAGAACCGTAAATGAGCATTCTTTTGGCGAGATATTTATAATAACGGTGCGCAAAATCCTGCAGATGATCCCGCCGCGATTTTAATTGCCTGATGATTTTTTCTCCGTTAACGGCATACAATTCCGGCGGCAACTGATGCAGGCCGTATTCAATTACAGAATCAGTTATTGCCTGTTGCAATTCCACTGCAGCCTTTACCCATTCAGCTTCTGTCAGCTGATTGGTAAATTGTATATCGAGCGGGAAACCAGGTTGATTAAAGCCCTGTATCTGTTTAATATTGCCACTGAATGATTCCAGTTGTGTTGCACCCGCAAAATGTGTTGCAATAAAAGGATAGAAGCCATCAAATATTGTATAGGCCTGGTCACGATCACGCGGAATAGGTTTATAACTTGTTTTACCAGCTTCTTTAAATGAGGCCCAACGCCATTGATCAGCGTGGCGGCCCCAATCACCAATCAGCATATCAAATAAACGTGCTTTGGCGAATGCAAACTGATCAACGCTGTTGTCATTATCTTCAAAAATATTTTCATACAGCTTCTCAGTTCCGATCACTTTTTTTGAATTGCCAAATGAATTTGCATCGTGCTGATCATCATCAGGCCTTTCTTCCAGCAGATAAAGCTGGTTGGCATATTTTGTATTGTATTCACCCAGTTCTTTTTGCTGAGGAACAAATACAACGCGTGGATTGGTATGATAAATTTTTGCCGCATTGATCATGGGTGTAATCGTAATTGCTGCAAGCGGGTAACCAAAAGAAACCTGGTCTTTGGCGATCCTGCTTATAAATGTACCACGATATAATTCAGGCAGCCCATTTCCAAAATCTTTGTCTACACTTCTCAAAACATATTCTTTACCCGTTTTGCTTTTTAAACGTAGACCCATAGATTGACGGCTGCCGTTTTCTCTAACAGGTACCAAACCACTATAAGCTGTATCAATAAAAAAATTATCTGCACGAAAAGCAGTTCCCCAATCTTTACGGTAATGTTTACCCCAGAAAAAATTATGGTAACCGCTTCTTGTATATTCTTTTCCCGGAATGACAACTGTTGTACCGGAATGAACAAATGAATCTTTGACAATAGTTGTTTGTGCATTGGTAACGGCACAGAAGAACTGTAAACTGAAAATAAAAAATAAATATTTTATCATACTTTGAAATTGCGAAATTCAATCCGGCACGGGTTATTTAAGAGTAATGTTCAGCCAATTACTGTGCCACCGGGGACGCACTTTTTTTCAGTACAAAAATGGAATGACGGAGCTAAGAATCGGGACTTCGGGTAAGTTTTTCCACGCTGTTTATAAATTCAGAAAGAAAAGTTCGAGGCCGGCTTCTTTTCCTTTAAGGTCGATCACACCTGCACTCTCTGCCTGGAAATCTTTTAAATTGGCAGCATCTACAAAGTCTTTGGAAACGATAAATTTTTTATTGAGTTCGGCAGAAACATTTTTGATCCTCGCAGTTGTATTCATCGGATCGCCACTCATGGCAAGATCTTTTTTTACAACCCCGATCTCGCCCACCATTACATCACCGGTATGTACTCCCGCCCTGAAATCCGGTATCAGTCCATATTTTTCCCGGTAATAACTGTTTTCTTTCTGTAGTTCTTTCCTGGCTTGCAGCAGTGCCTGTATACAGCGGCTGCTGTTTTCTTCACTGAAGGGCCATGATACTACCACTTCGTCTCCAACATACTGGTAAATATCACCACCGCATTTTAATACTGCAATGGAAACATGATAAATAAAGTCTTTTATAAAGTGAAAATATTTTTTGTGCCCCAGCGTTTCCGCAATACTGGTAGAGTCTTTCAGATCGATGAACATGATGATCTTTTTTTCTTCCTTGGGCACAATATATTTTCCGAGCAGGATATCTTTAAAAAGACCGGGAGAATATTTTTCATTTACTTCCACCAATACCTGTGTGATAATAAAAAGCAATACCCAGGTCTCCGAATGATTGAGAATATAATAATTGTGTGAAAAATAATTGTAATAATTGTCCATTGTCTCGTGCATGCTGAAATGATAGACGAGCAGGTAGGTACAAAAAAACATTAAAGTGTACAGCAGCAATGTGATCAGGTAAAGCACAAGCGTTTTTAAAATCAGGCCCAGCCATGATGCAATATTGCGAAACATTTTTTTAAATCTCACCACCATCAGGTAAGCCATAAGCAGGCTGGCGAAAAATACAAACAGTACTCTTAACAGTCCAAGTGCAGGAGTGGTATTAATAAAGGGATATTCGTTTCTATTTTCAATAAAAGAAAAAATAAAAAAGCGGATAAAATCTATGAAGGTCCAGCAAAGTGCTATTCCCAAGACCCATTTAAACTGGTATTGTTTCAGTATCGGCAGCTTATTCAGTATACTGCCGGTCATAGTGAATGTTTTTGTTTTAAAAAATCATAGATAGCATCCTGCGATCTTATTTTTATTTCATCAGCCGCTCTTACCGGAAAGTGCTGTACATTTTTTTCATCCATCGTTACGGCCTTTGTATTATCAGTCCACTGCAATTCAAAATAAGTTTCCAGTTCTTCTTTTAATGGCGCTGCTTTCACCGGTACTGCTGCTTCTACGCGGTAGTGCAGGTTTCTTGTCATGCAATCTGCCGAACCGATAAATACCTGGCTGTTGCCGGCTTCTCCAAAAATAAAAATGCGGCTGTGTTCCAGGTAACGGTCAACGATACGTTTCACTTCGATATTTTCACTGAGATTTTTTCTACCCGGTATAAGACAGCAGATGCCTCTCACCATCAAGCGAACTTTTACACCAGCTCTTGATGCTTTATATAATAATTGAATAATACCGGGGTCTTCAAGACTGTTCATTTTTAAACTGATGCATGCAGGCATTTGTTTTTTAGCAATACTGATCTGCTCTTTGATCAATCTTTCCAGCGAGGAAACCATATTTACCTGGGAGATCAGTAGTTGTTCAGGCTCCAGATGTTTGAGGGCGGTTTTACAATCATCTCTTTGCAGACAGTTGAATAATTTTTTCAGGTCATCAGTAATGGAAGGATCACTGGTAAGCAAAGTATGATCAGCATATAACTGAGCAGTTTTTTCATTGAAGTTACCGGTACCGATCAATGCATAATCATCTTTATCTTTTTTGACCAATGCAATTTTTGAATGTACTTTAATTCCCGGGATGCTGTAAATAATACGGATTCCCGCTTTCTTCATTGCCTTGCTCCACATGATGTTGTTGGCTTCGTCAAACCTGGCTTTCAATTCTACAAATACCACGACTTCTTTTCCATTTTTTGCAGCACTGATCAATGCATTGGCAATATGAGAATCCGAGGCGATTCTGTATAGTGTAATATAAATTGATCTTACATTGGGATCAATGGCTGCCTGGTTAAAAAAAGAAAGAATGGGATTGTAACTCTGATAAGGAAAATGCAGCAGGATGTCCCGCTCCTTTATTTTTTCAAAAATATCACCGCTGATATTTATATTTTCAGAAGCCAGTCTTTTTATTACCGGATAATATAAACTGTCATTCTTTACCGGGAGATTTATCAGGTCTTTCAGATCATGATACCTGCCGCCCTCAAACATTTCCGCGTCTTTAACATGAAATACAGAACTGAGATACATCTGCAGACTTTGCGGCATATTCTGCTGAAAAAGAAAACGGCTGAGTTTGCCCATCTTTCTTTTCTCCAGTTTTTTTTCAATCTCCCGTAAAATATCTTTTCCAAGGCTTTCTTCCAGTAATAATTCCGCATCGCGGTTTATTTTAAAACTTGAAACCGTCAGTATTTCAAATCCCGGAAAAAGACAATTCAGATTTTCCCGGATAATATCATCAATGAAAATAAGATACGATTTTCCTTCTAATGCAGACAGTGAAAAAAAACGCGGCAATTTATCGGATGGTATATTTACAACTGCATGACGGGTGATGGAAATACCCGCCTGTTTAATGGTGATTAAAAAATATGGCCTGTCATTTTCGGGAATAAAATTTTTTGTAAAATCATCATTGATAAAAAGCGGTTGTATAAAAGACAAGACGTTGGAAAGAAAAAATTCTTTCACCTCATCAATATGTTCTTCTTTCAATGGCTGATCATAATAAAGCACAATCCCGGCAGTTTCAAGACCCGGTAATAATTGTTCACGAAGAATACTGCCAAAATTATTGAACTGCTTATTTACGATGTCCTTGATCAGCTTCGCCAGGTTTTTACTTGTTGGGGGAATGGTCCTTTTCCTGATCTTACTGTTAAGGCCCGACAGTGCTGCAATTGCCGGAAACCGAACTCTGAAGAATTCATCAAGATTTGCAGAAAAAATGGACAGGAATTTTATTCTTTCCATGAGCGGAACTTCAGGGTCTGCAGCTTCCTGCAACACTCTTTCATTAAAACCAAGCCAACTGATATCCCTGTTATAATACATAATTAATTTTAAAATGGCGAACCACCCGTTGTTACGATGGTTGAATTATCGGGGTTATGAAATATAATGGCAATTGTAAAAGACAGTACTGATATGATGATGCCGATCATGAATAGAAAATAAGCCCTTCTTAATAATTTGTATTTTTTTCCAAGCACGACTCCCAGATAATAAATATCCTGTACAATGGAACCGTAGAGATAATCAGGATCTTTCAGCATTGTGCTCATTGCCCACCTGTATTCTTCCAATGATCTGTTATAAAAATTTCCGAAGAACAGAAGATTGGTGCGTTTGTGTAATACATCTTCACGGCTGAAATCACCGCTGGTAATTTTTGGTCTCGTTGCAGTAATGGCTACAATAATTGTTGCCACTGAAAATCCAAGAAAAATAAATGTTGGAATAGCAAGGTGCTTGTCTACTTCAATCTTGCGAAGTAAAACGGAAAGAATCACTGAAATAATAATTGCATTAACACTGATAAGGATATTCGCTTTCCTGTCGGCCATATCACTTAAGTGCAAATGATTTTGTGAAGTAAGGCGCAGACTGGTTTGTATGCCTTTGCTGATAAAACTATTGGGCTTATCTGATGCTTTTTTATCATCGCCTTTAACAGGATCGTCCAACAGAATATTATTACTTGTTCCCGGATCAGTCGATTTATTTTTTTTCTTCAATGCACGGGCCAGGTTCTTTTCTTTTCCTTCGCTCAAAATATCATTGCAATAACCGGTGTAAAACTTATGTGCCTTTAATGTTTCGAGTGTATTGGAAGCCCAGTCTTTGGTGATGGTACCAAGTCCACGCAACTGGTTTTCTTTTTTCACCAGTTTGTTCATTTCTTTAAAGCGCTTCGTTCCGAAATGATAACTGTCTGCATCGCGGATTATTTCCTGCAGAATACCCGAAGGCTCATTGGTAAGCTTGGTTGCCATAATTACTTCGGCAATTTCTTTAACAAGACCCGAATCTCCCTGCTGCTCTTCCATAAAGCTGGTCATAATCTCTACACTTTTTTGTTCGTGCTGTGCAGGACTGGTATACAGATGTCCAACATCATGAAACCAGGCTGCAATATCAAGAATGGCGAGATCTTTTTCTGCCAGTTCATAATGCGAAGCGATCTCAAAAACATGTGTCACTACAGTTTGAGTATGTTCCAGCGTGTGGTAAACGATATGATGTTTGTTGGCATTTTTATATAGCTCAATTACAAAGTCTTCCGTTTTATTCATGAGCGTTTTATAATCATTCATACTAATTGTTTTAAAAAGTGAAATTGAGTTTGGTGCCCAATGAAAAATTAAACAGCCGTTCCTCTGTTGAAAAAGCCATCGCTGCTGATACGATTACCATATTAAACGGAACAAAATATAATCCTCCGCCGTATGCAGTATGAATTTTATTACTGTTGGCACCGTTGTACCATACTTTCCCTGCATCGCCAAAAGCAATGAGGCCGACCTGGCCGGGCAGGATATATGATTTTCCATTCAATACTTTTATTCTGAATTCGAGACTGCTGTATGCAGATGATTGGCCGCTGAACCTTGTTTTTCTGAAGCCGCGTAAATTATTATCGGCACCAATAGTCATCGCCTGGAAATATTCAAACTTATCGTTGAAGATATGACCACCGCCTATTTTTAAAATCGTAACAACCCTTGTTGGATCTTTAAGGCTGGCATAGATTGTCATGTTGCCTTCCAGTTTATTCAATGAATAACTGCTTCCCTGTACCGGGAACATAGAAGTAAATCTTGTGGTCAATGAAACACCTCTTGTTGGAAATAATTCACTGTTCAGGTTATTAAATTCAAGATCGATAATTCCTCCAACATATGTTTTTTGTTTATACACTGATGCAGAATCCAAAGAAACCAGTGCCGGATTGGAAAGTATATATGATTTATTGTCATCAAATTTATTCCAGTAATGATATACCGTGGGGCCTATGCTGATGCTTAATTTATCAAAAGGTTTTTTCTTGATGAGCAGATCAAGATGGGCTTCATCATAGCGTACCCGGTAAAAAGCAATGTCTTTTGTTTTGTCGATCACAGTGTTATTGCCAAAGCCGAAAAAATTATTCAGAGCGGGCTCCGTTAATTTACTGTTGATCACTAAAGTATTGTTCCGGTAAAAATTTACAAATTCACCGCTGTACGAAAACTGGTAGGCTTTTTTGGAAAGCGCAGCCAACGCAGAAAATTTCTGATCCGAAGCATAAGGCTCTTTTCTAAAGCCAAATTTTCTGATGGAGAAACCGGTTCCGACAAATAATTTATCATCTACATTGTATCCCAATGCGATCTTGGGATAATTGACCTGGTCATATTTAAAACCTCTGATGTCATAATTATTTGCACTTACATTGGCATCAATGCGGTCTTTGGTGCGCCCGCCTTTAATGAGTACATTTTTTTCTTTTATATTGTCGTACACAAAAGTTTTTACAGGGCTCTTTACGATAAAACTATCCAGTCCACGCCCGCCAATAATACGGATCTTGATCCTGTTTTTTATATTTTCATCGATCTTAAAAACATCATCGCCACCAAAACCGAAGAGCAATAATTCCCTGGTTACTTTCGGATCAAACACGCGGGAGTACAAGAGGAAGTTTGTATCCTTGGCCGTATAGGAAAATACGTCCAGTCTAACGCTGTCGTGCACAGGATACAAATGAAAGTATTCATTTTTGTTACTGCCGAGCACCTGTACTTTTTTAGAAATAAAATGATAATACTTCAAGGTTTCTTTTTCAAGTGCATTTCTACGGCTGATAAGGTTAGCTGTAATGAGCTTTCCCCGGATGGCGTATATTTCCGGTGGTAACTGCAATACGGCTTTTTGAATAACACTATCCGGCAGATTTTCAACGAAACGTTTGGATATAGCTGTCCATTTTGATTCGTTGATATTATTCAGAAAAAGACGGTCGAAATCTTTTGCAACAGTATTCCAGCGATTGATGTTTTTAAATTCTTTTCTGAAACCTTTTAATACCGGAATATAGCGTGATGAAAGTACATTCACCAGAAAACCATTTGAATTAAAAAATACCTGGTCGCGGTCTTTAGGAATGGGCACATAAATTTTTCCTTTTCCGGTGTCGGCTTCCATCCATTTCCATTGGTCAAAATGCCGGTCATAATCGCCAATCAGCATATCGAGTAACCTTGCACTCAATACAGCTTCCTGGTCAACCGTTTTTTGATTGTCGTCACGCATTTTATTAAATACTTTAAAACTGCTTTTGCTGTCATTGTCAGGATTCGCTTCTCTTAATTCGAGCATGCAGATTTTTTTTGCAAATAATGTGCGGTAACTTCCAAATGACCGGTCATCAGGAACATAAAAAAATTCAGGTGATGCTCCATTTACGCCGGTGGCATTGGCCAGTATAGGAACAGTAAGTGGTGCATAAGGATGCGCTGCTGAAATAAGGTCCTGAACAATATCCTGTGCAAAAGTGCCGCGCAGGTTTTCAGGTATTGCCTCCTGTGGGTCCTTATCAATTGTTCTCAGCGCCCATTCCCTTCCTTTTTTATCAATGAGTTTTAATGTTTTTGTTTGTTTGCCGCCACCGATGCCGGTGATCTTAAAACCTCCTTTTTCTGTGTTGATATCAAAAACTTTGTAGGCAACAGGTGTGTTCCATTCTTTGCGGTAATTGGTTCCGTTAATTAATTTTTTAATGCCATGAACTTCTTTGTAATGCAGGCTGGCAGGCGCCAACACCAATTTGTTGTAAATGGGAACAGCAATCGTAGTATCTTCTTTTGGCAATTCGGGTTGTTTGATAAAATCTGTTATTACTTCATCATAACCCGTTTTTACAGAATCTGTTTTACTGTCAACCTCAAAAAATTTTGCCCGTACATATTTTGAATTGGAAATATCCAGTTCTGCAAATCCCAGTGATCTTGCAACAAATTTTGCATCACCTCCGGGAGACACCCGCTGCGTTTTGCAGCCGGCACCGCTGATCACTTCAATAAGGCTGTCATTCTGTATGAGCTGCAGAGTATGTTCATGCCCATGCACGCGGATAACATGCGGATGGTTTTTTAAAACGCTGTTGAATTGGGTAACCATATTCTGATACGCAGGAAATCTAAGATCCTGCGGCGTACCAAATACACTTCTTGCTATCGGATAGGCAGAGCCGATGATGGGCAAAGGAATATAAGCCTTCCGGTTTATTTCAGTGAACGGAAAAATATGCTGTTTTAAAGTAAAGTAACCGCCATGCACGCCATTGCTTTTAAATGGGTGATGGCAGGCGAAGATCACCAGCTTCTTATAATTTCTGTTCAGAATTTCTTCCAGCGCTGACAATACCTGCTCTGGTAATTTATTAGGACAGTCAGACTCGATGCCTGGTTTATCATATTGATGTATCCACCACTGACTGTCGAAAATAACCAGTACCACATTGTCTCCAAGCGGCACTTCTACCGGTCCCGGACAGCCGCCTTCGGGATAAAATTTTACATTATCAATACCGGCATTATCAACATACAGCTGTTGGCGTAAAATCGTTTCCTGGCCAATAGGACTTCCATTGCTCCAGTCGTGATTGCCGGGGATCATGAAAACTTTGGCCTGTTTACCTTTTGCAATCATAATCTGTGAATCGAGTGCCGCTCTCTGCACCAGGTAATCATCGTGATATTCATTCGGCAATCCGTAATCATACAGGTTATCTCCCAAAAATATAATTGTAGTTTTTTTATCCAGTTCATATTTTTTCTTGATCGCATCCAGTACGGTTGATCTGCCATTTACCAGTGAACCGGCATCACCTACCAGAATAATACGATTTTGTATCGTATCATTTTCTACTTGTGCCAGAGAAAAAAAAGGGCTCAGTGCCAGGCATGATAAAAGAAAAATTTTCATTCTTTCAACTATTATTTTTGGTAATTGAATATTAGTATGTTAGCGGCTCCTGCGTGACCGGCTTCATTGCTGATGATCATATTTCCGTTTGCAGAAAATGTAAGTCCTTCCGGTTGTTTAAACAGTCCGGGATCGAGTGGATAAAACTCCTTTACTTTTTTATCCTTATCCAATACAAGCAATAATTTATTAACTGAAGAAAGTACAAAGAGTTCCCCGGTAACAGGATTTTCTGCGGCTGCAGACGCTTTGAAAACAAAATTTTTTGCCTTTATGTTTTTGGTAAGTTCGCTGATATTAAGTGTAATAACAGTATCTACATAAGTTTTGGTTTGCGGATCAAACAGATATGCGCTGATTGAATTCTGATCATCCGCATCGCAGTTCTTGCATAACAACACCAGTTTTTTTTGACTGCTGTCGTAATAAAGCGTTTCAAATTCATTTTTTCCTTTACCGGGAAATTCGGTCTTTTGTGTATAGATACTGTCTGCGCTGATAAAATTTACAACATGAATATTACCGTTGCTCTGCAGGATATAAAAAGTACTGTCGAGTAGTACCAGGTCTTCGAAATCCGATTTCTTACCGAACTCCCATTTTTTTATATTGGTTTTTGCGGAAATTGCCGTGATCTTATAAAGAAAGCCTGTTTCATCACTGATCGCAAAAATGCTTTTGTCTTTTTGATAGTACGAAAGGCCGGAAATTTCATCAAGGTCTGAAGGAAGGTTAATAATATATGGATGCTGAAGACTATAACCTTGTGGATTTTTGACAGGAGTATTGTTTTGCCTGCAGGAAAAAAGCAACATTAAAAAAAAATAAAAACTTATCCGCATGTCAGAGTTTATAATTACAGTCTGGTTATATCAGGAAGCTGTATTTGCAAAAGCACTGCCAAGCTGTTTTGTATATAAATACGGGGTGCAGTAAAAGGGTATTGTAAAAAAGCGGGGAAATATTTCCTCTTTATTAAGTATTAACTTTTAGTAGTAATTTAAATTATTTAAAATAAAACGCAGGTTTTATTAACCAAAAGAAATTATAACAGATTTATTTTAGTGATAAAATGTTTATAATATGATAAACCTGAAACAGAAAGGCCCCCGCAATAAAGGTTGTAATACCTTTTCGGAGGCCTGCCTTAAATGGATTTATTTTTTAATAAATGTGAATTGCCATTGTTGTGTTCCTTCTGTGATACGGCCGCTGTAGTGTCCCGCAGCCAATTCATTCGATGCTACCACAATAGTGCCGCTGCCATTCAGCGTGGCCTGCTTTATCTGTTTACCGTTTACATCATATAATTGCAACAGGGCATTGTTGAAATTATAAGCAGTATTAATGTTGAGTTTATCAGCAACAGGATTTGGATAAACTGTCAGTTGACTGCTTTTGCTGATGTCAACAAAACGTATCGGACTGTATGTAAAATGACCATCTATATCCAGCAATTTCAGGCGGTAATAATTTTTACCGGAAACAGGCGCTGCATCGGGGTAATTATAAACAGCTCCGTTACCGTTAGTGCCCCGGCTGTTTATAAACGATATGCTGCTGAAATGATTTCCATCACTGCTTCTTTCAATTTCAAATCCACGGGATTTATTTTCTGCGATGGTTTGCCAGCTGAGTTGTATACTATTATTATTTGTTTTGACAGCGTTAAATGTCAATCCGGTAATAGGTAGTGTTGTAAAACTTCTTTTAAAACGGAACATCCATTCATAAACATTGTATCCGTTTTCACGAAAAGTAAAGTCATAGGTATGCGACCATGCATCATGGCCGGAAGCTGCGAAGATGCTGCGTTTGGCAAGGGGAGTAGGTGGTAAAGGAGCATTGTCAATATTATCGGTATAGCCGATCGTATAAGAAACGGGGCATACGGGATCACCGTTATTGTGTGTAGCCCAAACCGGCAGATTTGCTGCAGCAATGATCTGACCTTTTGCAGGATCAGGCCATGAAAATCCACAGATGGGTACAATGGCAGCAACACGGTTTGCATAAGAGATATTATTACCTGCATAATCCCATGCATTGCCACCACCCTGGCTCAGGCCGGTTAAATAAATCCGGTTGATATCCACGCGGTAATGCGAGATCACATAATCGATCACATTATTGATATCCTGCGGTGGCGGTGAAAGAATGAACTGTGGTGAAATAACAATGCAGCGGAATGTATCGCCATTGCAAAGAAAATAATTGGGAAAAATTCCCTGGCTGATCTGTTTGGGCGTTCCGTTTTTTAAAACAAGCGGCAATACGGCCGGACTGCCGTTCCCATTTTCTCCACTGCCATGAAAAAATATAATGACCGGATAATTATCCCCGGTTGAATTATATCCTTGCGGAAGATATTCGTAATAGGCATTGCTGTAAGCTGTCATGGAAACGTACCTTGGAGTTTGCACCTGCGCTGATGCTGTAAAAGAAACCAGGGCTGATAAACCGCATAGGATTACCGCGATAATGGACTTTTTTTGATCTTTCATTTGATAAAATCGGGCGTTGTTAAAAAAAAATAAATTTCCATTTACATACAGCAACAGTCAGCCAGCCGTGGCTCGCACAGTTGTACAATCGTTATATGTTCAGGAATAAGTTTAACCGGTTTAAACTTTCTTGTGATTGCCGACCGGGATCAACTTAATGGTGTAGTTAAATTAGGAAGTTAAAAGAGGGATAGGAATACAAATGTAACGGAATCATTTAAGTTTCAACGAAATTTATTACATCATTTTCCTGAACTTATCAAGGTGGGCGCGGGTTGTAGTCGAATTACTACATGCGTTAACAAAGTTTTGCTTTATGCTTTTCTTATTCAAGGGAATAATGTTTAAAAACAAATTGTTTGTCTGAAAAAAGAAACCACCTGTTATCGAAAATATTTATATTGTATTTGCTGATGCAATAACGGGATTGTCAGAACGCATTTGCTTTTAGATTTGATAAATAATAATTATTTGCCCCGCCAATCATCATTAAGTTTTAATAAGTAATGTAAATAAAGAATTTATTAAATTAATTTTTGTAACTTGTTTATACGATTCAGGTTTAAAAATTTATAAGAAATCGGCGACCATTAGACACTTTTATTTTTAGATACCAATACCAGCTAATCTTTTCATACAAATGAAGTCACCTGCCTGTCATTCTCTAATGATTTGCACCTCCGTGCTTTTTATTAATTCACTACAGGTGGCTGTTTCTAAAAACAGGCCCATTTTCGGACTTGCTTCCACCACTAAAAACTTTGTAACAATGTTACTGTCTACCTGTTTGTTACAGGCAAACAAGATCTTTAAAATTATTTAATATCTGCAGATGGAACTGGCGCCTGATATATTTTTGCAAAAGAGGATGATCAAATGGTCAGCCATGCTTGCTATACTGGTACTCGTTATTGCTTCAGCTGTACTTATTGGCTGGCAATTCGATATGCTTTTTTTACGTCGCCCTATTCCAAACCTGGTAGCAATGAATCCTGTAACAGCCAGTGCTTTTATATTGGCTGCTGTTGCCTTGCTGCTACTCGCTCCGGAAAATACATCCAGGCAGCGTGGTACAGCAGGCCGCATACTGGCCGCATTGGTATTATTTGTCGGGCTTGCAAAAATTACGGCCCTGGTTAGCGGGCTTAACATTCATATTGATTACCTGCTTTTTCCTGATAAGATAACATCAACCCGTACTGCCGGATCAGCCAATGGAATGGCCCCTAATACTGCCATATGTTTTATACTTGCAGGTCTTTCTTTATTATTACTGCATGTTGAAACAGGAAATAAAAAACTGCCCGTGCATTTTACTGCTTTGCTGATGGGCATGACCGGATTGCTTTCCATTCTGGGTTACCTATATAAAGTAGAAGCTTTTTACAGTGTATTGCGTTACATCTCGATGGCCATTCATTCAGCCATTTGTTTTTTATTGCTGGCTATTGCCATACTCTTTGCCAATCCGGGTAAAGGGATCATGAAAGATTTCACCAGTGTTTTTTCAGGCAGTATCACGGCAAGGTTGCTTGTTCCTGCAGCGATCATCATCCCTACGGTGCTGGGTTTGCTGCGGTTGCACGGTAACTGGATGGGATTGTATTCAAATGAATTTGGTGTAGCCATATTTGCACTCAGCACCATCATTGCTTTTCTTTGTCTTATCTGGTACAACACAATTTTACTGAACAGGAGAGACCTGCAGAAGAGAAGTGCGGAAGATGAACTGAAAGCAAGTATGCAGCAGATTTCTTATTTCGCTGAAATTATAGAAAAGACCAGTGACGGTGTAGTTTCCTTTACACCGGATTTTAAAATAAAAAGCTGGAACAAAGGCGCTGAGGTTATTTATGGATTAAAGCGGGAAGAAGTGATCGGAAAATCATCAAGAGAAGTTTTTAAACAGGATTATACCATTGCAGAACTGGATAGTCTCAGGGAACAGTTGATCAGGCAGGGATACTGGAATGGCGAATTCACACAATACCGTGCAGACGGATCTGCCGTGAGTTGTTTATTGTCAACAACTGAATTAAAAGATGAGACCGGAACCCTCACAGGATACGTTGTCATCGCAAAAGATATTACTGTACAAAAAATGGAAAATGAAAAGCTGAAGATCAGTGAAGAACGTTTCCGCCTGCTGGTGAACAATGTAAAAGACCAGGCCATTT
This sequence comes from Ferruginibacter sp., assembly GCA_040003235.1. GTDB lineage: Bacteria > Bacteroidota > Bacteroidia > Chitinophagales > Chitinophagaceae > Ferruginibacter. Next base: position 23,011 of record JBDUCW010000047.1, read on the forward strand.
TTATGCTGGACGACTTGGGCAGGGTTGCGAGTTGGAATACTGCCGCACAAAACATGCAGGGATATACCGCAGAAGAGGTCATTGGAAAAACAACAGAATTGTTTTATACCGAAGACGATATTAAAACGAAAGTACCTGCAACCAATCTTTCCATGGCCAGGAAAAACGGACATTTTGAAAAGAAAGGATGGCGTGTGCGTAAGGATGGTTCTGTGTTCTGGGCCAATGTTGGTTATACAGCGCTGTATGATGACAAAGGAAAACAACGGGGTTATTCAAAAGTAATTAAAGATATCACCGAAGGAAAAAAAGCGGAAGAACAGATCGCTTACCTGGCAAGACTACTGGAAGACAGCGGCGACGCTATTTTTTCTACCGATGTTTCTTTTTGTATCAAGAGCTGGAATAAAGCAGCGGAATTATTTTTCGGATACAGCGCAGCAGAAGTAATCAATCAGCCGGTTGCGGATATCGTCAGGCCCCAGATCAGCGATGAAGAAAGGGAGGAACTGCGGGACAATATGAGAAAAATGGGGGGCTGGAGAGGAGAGGTTGTTTATCTTAAAAAAGACGGCACACCACTCGTAGTCCTGATTTCCAATGCTGCTACAAGAAATGAAAAAGAAGAGATCGATGGATTTGTAACTATATGCAGAGATATTTCCACGCGAAAAAAACTGGAAGAAAAATTGAAAAGAAGCAATGAAGAACTGGAAGCATTTAGCTATTCTGTATCACATGATCTTCGTGCGCCGCTCAGGGCCATCATCGGTTTCAGTTCGATACTGGAAGAAGATTATGGAAGTCTCATGGATGATGAAGCAAAACGGATCACCCATGTAATAAAATCCAATACGCAGAAAATGGGTTTGCTCATCGATGACCTGCTGAATTTTTCACGAATGGGCCGGCATGAAATTATGAAAGCGGTCATCAACTGTAATGAAATGATCAATGATATTATCAAAGAATTGCATCCTGAAAACAGTGATAAAATAAAATGGATCATTCACCCATTGCCTCCTGTTACCGGAGACCTTAATATGATGCGGCAGGTTTGGTTGAATTTAATTTCCAATGCCATCAAGTATTCAGGTAAAACAGCACAACCCGTTATTGAGATCGGCTCTTTTAAAAAGCAGGGACAACAACCGGTGTTTTTTATAAAGGATAATGGTGTGGGATTTGACCAGCAGTATGCCGGTAAACTGTTCAAGGTATTTCAACGATTACATAGTGTATATGAATTTGAAGGCACCGGTGTCGGTTTGGCCATTATTGAAAAGATCATATCAAAGCACGGTGGAACTGTTTGGGCAGAAGGTAAGCCCGGCGATGGTGCCTGTTTTTATTTCAGCATACCGGAAAGCCTTGAAAATATAAATGAAACCATAAACTCAGAATATAAAAATATACATTATGAATTATAACCAGGTTGACGTACTGTTGGTGGAAGATAATCTGAACGATGCAGAATTAACCATGCGGGAATTGAAAAAGCATAATATGGCCAATCATCTTTTTCATGTAAAGGATGGTGAAGAAGCATTGGAATTTATTTTCGCAACCGGGCGTTATGCTGAATCAAGAGAGATTGCTTATCCGCCTAAAATAATTTTACTGGATATACAGATGCCCAAAGTAAATGGCATCGAAGTACTGGAAAAAATAAAGTCCGATGATCGTACAAAAACTATCCCGGTGGTGATACTTACTTCTTCCAAAGAAGATCCGGATATTAAAAAATGTTATTCGCTCGGCGCCAACAGTTATATTGTAAAGCCTGTAAACTTTGAAGGCTTTGCAGAATCTATCAGGAACCTTGGTTTTTACTGGCTGCTGCTGAACCAGCCACCAACGATAATTTAATATGGATGAAATCCTGAAAATATTATTACTTGAAGACAGCGATGCAGATGCCGAGATCGTATCATGGCTGCTCAAAAAAGAAATAAAGCATTGCACGCTCAAGCTGGTAATGAACAAAGAAGATTTTTTGAAAGCACTGGATGATTTTAATCCAGATGTGATACTTGCTGATAATTCACTCCCCCAGTTCAGTGCTACAGAAGCATTGGCTATTGTACGCCAACGTTCTTTCTACATTCCATTTATATTGGTAACCGGAACTGTATCAGAAGAATTTGCCGCAGGCGTTATCAAGCTTGGCGCTGATGATTATATTCTTAAAGACAGGCTCGCCAGACTTCCTTCGGCAATTGAATCGGGATTGAAACAGCGACGGTCTGCACGGGAAAAACAGGAAGCCCAGCAAAAACTTATTTTAAGCGAAGAAAAATACCGTACGCAGATCGAAAGAATTTCTGATGCATTCATTTCGCTGGATGAAAAATTTAATTACACTTATGTCAATCAGCAGGCCGGAGAACTCATCCGCCGTGATCCGCTATCGCTGATCGGAAAAAATATCTGGGAAGAATTTCCTGACGCGGTGAAATCGGCTACTTATAAAGATTTTAACCAGGCCATGAGTGAACAGCGCTACATCAGTAATATAGATTATTATGCATCACTTGATCTCTGGCAGGAAAATCATATTTATCCTTCACCGGATGGACTGTCTATTTTTATTAAAGACATCACCATAAAAAAACGGGCAGAACTTGCGCTGAAGAACAGCGAAGAGATCCGGAGGCTCATTATGAATTCGGCGCTCGATGCAATAATCTGTGCAGATGAAAGCGGTTCCATCACTGTATGGAATCCACAGGCCGAAAAAATGTTTGGCTGGCAGGAAAAAGATATTCTTGGTAAACAACTTTCTGAAACGATCATTCCCCCTTCTTACCGCGAGATGCACAGAAAAGGGATCGAACGTTATATCCTTACCGGTGAATCAAAAGTGCTCAATAAAGTATTTGAAATCACAGCCCTTCATCAATCCGGTAATGAATTTCCGATTGAACTTGCGATTGTACCATTGAAACAAAACGGCATAGAATTTTTCTGCGCATTCATCCGTGACATTACTTTCCGTAAAAAAGCAGAAATACAATTAAAAGAAAGCGAAGAAAAATACCGGACGCTGGTAGAACAGGCCTTTGATGGTATTATGATCTATTCACTGGAAGGAACCATACTTGATTTTAATCACAGTGCTTATACTTCGATGGGATATACCAGAAAGGAATTTGAGAAACTGCTGGTAAAAGATCTGTTCTTCAAAGAAGAACTTATAAAAAGGCCATTGAGTTTTTCAAGGCTTAAAGAAGGCCGAACCACACTGGATTACAGAAGGCTGAGAAAAAAAGACGGAAGTTTTGTGGAAATGGAGATCGGTACCAAGATGTTGCCCGATGGCAACTTCATGGCCATTGCAAGGGATATCACCGAAAGAAAAAAAGCAGAAGAAGAAATAAGGCTTTCGAATGAGCGCTATAAAACAGTTGCCAAAGCAACGAGTGATGCAATATGGGATTATGATTTTGCAACCAATAAAACATTTGTTGCAGGAAGTGGTTATAAAGATCTCTTTGGATACGATATCGTAAATCAATACAGCGAAGATGGTTTCTGGGAATCAAGGCTGCATCCTGATGATAAAGAAAAAATACTCAGCGAACTCGCGGAAGTAGTAGCCAATCCAGAAAAAAATCAATCTGATTCTGAATATCGTTTTTTAAAAGCAGATGGTACCTATGCTTATGTGAACGACCGTTTTTTTATTATCCGCGACAATGGTAAACCCATCAGAATGCTTGGGGCCAAACAGGATATTACTGCACGAAAAAAATCTGAAGAAGCGATCAAAAAATCCAATGAACGTTTTGAAATGGTAGCAAGTGCCACCAATGATGTGATCTGGGATTGGGATCTTAATTCCGGCAGCATGTGGTGGAACGCCAACTTTTATTCTCATTTCGGATACGAAAAAAATACGACTGCAGCAGATATCAGCGGCTGGCACAATGCTGTTCATGCGGAAGACCGCGAACGGGTGATTGATGGCATCAATGTATGTATAGAGACGCGGCAGTTTTACTGGACCGACGAGTATCGTTTTATTAAGGCAGACGGGACTGCAGCTTTTGTGCTCGATCGCGGTTATCTTTTATACAATGAAGAAGGAAAACCTTATCGTATGGTGGGCGCGATGCTCGATATTACCGAACGCAAAAGAGCAGAAGAAAAAATTCAGCATTCCTATGAAGAGATCCGCCAGCTTGCTTCGCACCTGCAGGAAGTAAGGGAAGAAGAACGGGCTTCCATGGCGCGTGAAGTACATGATGAACTCGGGCAGCAGTTAACGGGTTTAAAGATGGATATTTCCTGGCTCAATAAAAAATTAACTGCAGTTGCAGTAGATGCCAGTATCACGGATAAAATAAAAGATACGATGCTGTTACTGGACGATGCTGTAAAAACGGTTCGTAAAATTGCAACAGAACTTCGGCCCAGTATCCTGGATGATCTTGGACTGGTAGCTGCACTCGAATGGCAGTGTGATGAATTCAGGAAAAAATCTGGTATCACCGTTGGCTTTACTTCGGATCCGTTTGATAAAACCATTCCTGAAAATTTTGGTATTGCGTTGTTCAGGATCCTCCAGGAATCATTGACGAATATCGCAAGGCATTCAAAAGCAAAAAACATTACCGTACAATTGCAGCTTTACGGTCAGCAACTTCATCTGGATATAACAGATGATGGTGTAGGATTTGTGACTTCAAATATTGCCGGAAAAAAAACACTGGGCCTGTTGGGTATGAAAGAGCGAACGATGATGATTGGCGGAAGTTACCGCATAGACAGCAAGCCCGGCAAAGGAACATCGGTACATGTAATTGTTCCACTACCAAACACTTAACCTAAAATACCATGATACGAATTTTAATTGCAGATGATCACCACGTTGTACGTAAAGGCCTCAAGCAAATATTGCTGGAAGGCTTTCCCACAGCCATTATCGAAGAGGTATCCGATGCAGAAAGCCTTATTAAGAATGCTTTATTAAAAGAATGGGATGTTGTTATTTCGGACCTGTCGATGCCCGGCCGCAGCGGTCTCGATGCGTTGCAGCAGATCAAACAAAGCCTTCCTAAAATACCGGTGCTGATATTGAGCATCCACCCCGAAGAACAATATGCTATCCGTGTACTCAAAGCGGGTGCATCCGGTTATCTCAGTAAAGAAAGTGCGCCGGAAGAATTGGTAAAAGCTGTGCAGCAGGTGTTGCTCGGAAAAAAATACATCACTGCATCAGTTGCAGAAAAACTCGTTACCAATCTTGATACGGATTCAGAAAAAACACTGCACGAATATCTTTCCAACCGGGAGTTTGAAGTTTTTAAATTAATTGCCGGAGGCAAAGCCGTATCTGATATTGCAGATATACTTTCGTTAAGTGTTACCACCGTTAGTACTTACCGAACAAGAATTATGACCAAAATGAATTTTCATACCAATGCTGATATTACATTGTATGCAATCGAAAACAAGCTTATGTAATTAAAGGCAAGATGTTTTTGTGTTACATATTTTTATCTTGTAGAGTTTATACTACATAAAACCCATCTGACAGATTACGTATTTTAAATCGGCATCGCGTTATTTTTGGTATAACATTCAATATTAATGAAAGAGATAAAGAGGTCCGTACTGATTGTAGATGATGTATCACAAATTCTCGACAGGTTAGAAAGCCTGCTGGCAGAAACCGATTCGATACATAAAATATCCAAAGCATCCAGTTTTTCAGAAGCCATTCTGTTACTGAACGAACAGCAGTATGACATTGTATTGCTCGATATTCATTTGCCAGACAAAAACGGAATTGAATTGCTCGGCTTTATTAAAAAAAGATTTCCCCAGATCATTGTGCTCATGCTTACCAATCAAACCGGCAGACATTACCGTAAACTCTGCATGGATCTTGGCGCCAGGCATTTTATTGATAAATCAAAAGAGTTTGACCGCATCCCGGACCTGATTGACAGTCTTTGATCTGTCCCAAAATGTATATAGTGTAGTAATTATACTACAAAAGATCTGGATGACGTACTATAAAAAGAGAATGTTCTTTGGAATTATTTTGTATAGCTGTTATTGAAAAGTGGAAAAGATTCTTTAAGCCCCGTTTTACAATATCTAACTTGAGCCCCCGTTTTTAAATCCAATACATGAAAATCACATGCCCCTCCAATGTAGTCAACTTAACCTTTGATTGAAACCTGAGATGTTAAGTAAAGCCGGATGTTTCAGTAATGGACATCCGGTTTTGTTTATCCCCAACCCCTGAAGGGATGAAAAACAAAATGCAAATTCAATTTTCGTAAAAACAAATATCTTAAAACCAATGATTTTTCTTTGGCTTAGATATTTTATAGATCTATTTGTATTTAGAATAATGGCTAACTAAGTTCAGACAGCAATCATACTTTTTTGCCCGGAAGACGGCAAGCCTGCGAGCAATAATAAATTTTGAGTGCCGTCTTTAACTTTCTTATTTCTTATTCCTTATTTTTTATTTCTTATTCTGCCAACTGTCAACTCTCTTCATTGATCAGATGCGTCAGCAATCCATCTCTCAGTTTCGGTTCGAACCAGGTACTCTTCGGAGGCATTACATTACCACTGTCGGCAATGTCAAATAATTGTTCAATGCTTACAGGATGCAGGCTGAATGCAATGGCCATCTCACCACTGTTCACTCTTTTTTCCAATTCCCCCAGGCCGCGGATGCCACCAACAAAATCGATCCGCTTATCTGTGCGCTGATCTTTTATCCCAAGCAAGGGATCAAGCAGGTTATCCTGCAGAATAGTTATATCCAGTATTCCGATCGGGTCATTTTTATAAGTTCCTTTTTTTGCAGCCAGTCTGTACCATTGATGATCACAGTACATACCGAATTCATGCAACGCAGTGGGCGAAAAAGCTTTGTCCACTTTTTCAAGGCTGAATTTTTTTTCGATTTTTTTTATCAGTTCTGTTGCGGGCAAACCGTTCAGGTCTTTTACCAGGCGGTTATAATCCATGATCTTTAATTGCGCAGCAGGAAAAAGCGTTGTTAAAAAATAATCAGCGCCTTTGCCGGCATCCTTTCCCAAAGCAGTTCTTACCTTGGCAGCAGAAGCTGCGCGGTGATGTCCATCAGCAATATAAGTGCAGGGAACTTCCGTTTTAAAAATTGAGGTGATCTTTTCAATCGTATCATCGTCATTCACGATCCAGATGCTATGCTCTATTCCGTCATCTGCAGTGAAATTATAAACAGGATTTTTTTCCTTTGTCCAGTGTTCAATCAGATCATCAAGCGACTGCACATTTTTATACGCTAAAAAAACATTTCCTGTTTGTGCACCGGTTGTTTTAATATGATTGATGCGGTCCTGTTCTTTTTCAGGCCTTGTAAATTCATGTTTTTTTATAAGGTCGTTTTCATAATCATTCACACTGCTTACACAAACGAGTCCTGTCTGGCTGCGGCCATTCATAATGAGCCGGTAAATATAATAGCAGTCCTTATTTTCCCTGAATAAAATATCGCGACTGATAAAAGCATCCAGGTTTTCTTTGGCCTTATCATAAACCTGTTGCGAATGCACATCGGTATTATCCGCAAGATCTATTTCGCTTTTGGTGATATGCAGGAATGAATTGGGATTGCCCTGCGCTTCTATCTTTGCTTCCTTACTGTTCAACACATCATAAGGTTTTGAAGCAACCTGTTTGGTATATTGAGCTTCCGGACGAAGTGCTTTAAAAGCTGAAATATTGATCATGCTGTTGATTGAGGGTTGGCCGCGGTAAACATCCGTTGCCGGTTACAAATATAGGCAAAGGCATCAGCCGTTTGCTTTTTCAAAATCCTGCATTGCATTTACCAGTACTTCTACACTGCTTAATGGTAGCGCATTGTAAAGAGAAGCCCGGAAACCGCCAACACTGCGATGGCCTTTAATTCCAACGATACCCAAGGCTTTGGTGGCTGCCATAAATTTTTCTTCAAGCGAATCATCCTGCATTACAAAACAAACATTCATTTTGCTGCGGTCTTCAGTTACAACAGTCCCTTTGAAAAAAGGGTTCCGGTCAATTTCTCCATAAAGCATTGCAGCTTTTTCATTGTTGCGTTTTTCAATGGTGGCAACACCACCCTGTTCTTTCAGCCAACGGAGCGTGAGCATACAAACGTACACCGCAAATACCGGAGGCGTATTAAGCATACTGCCTTCCTTAATATGATTGCGGTAATCCATAATGGTAGGGATGCTGCGTTTTATTTTGTCCAGGATATTTTTATTAACGATTACTACATTCACACCGGCGGCGCCAATATTTTTTTGGGCACCTGCATAAATAAGATCGAAACTGTTGAAATCAAGTACGCGGCTTAAGATGTCGCTGCTCATATCTGCAACCAGTGAATTGCTGGTTTTGGGAATATTCTGCCACTGACAACCATGTATGGTTTCATTGGTAGTGATGTGTAAATATTTTGCGTCGTTTGGTACGGCAAAATTTTTAGGAATAAAATTATAATTCGATTCTTTCGAGCTGCACACAATTTCAACTTTGCCAAACAGTTTTGCTTCTTTGATCGCTTTGCCGCTCCAGGTTCCGGTTTCTGTAAATGCAACTGTTTCTTTATCATCCAGTAAATTCATCGGCACCTGCATAAACTGAGTGGAAGCGCCACCATGCAGGAACAACACTTCATGTTGATCGTCCAGCAACATCAGTTCTTTTATTAAAGAACGTGCTTCGTCCATTACGGCCTGAAAGGTG